>CAYFSI010000006.1:0-21741 GCA_964345825.1 uncultured Staphylococcaceae bacterium
TTGAATCACAAATCGTTGAATACTATAACCGCAAGCTATAAAAACAAAAGGAACCGCTCAATCGAGCGATTCCTTTTTTTATGTTTCAATAATGAATTAGTAAATTGGATATTTGACTTCTTCAAGGCGAGAATTGCTGTAATTAGCCCGTCCTTCCTTGGCTTCTTGTTTTCCATCAAGGACAACGAGATCGCCCGTGAAGCCACAAGTCATGTTGTTTACAAAGTAAGTTCCCACTCCATACATGCTAACTGGAACATTTAATTTGCTCCATTCTTTAATTTTTTTAGCGGTGAAAGAAGAGGAGACAATGATTCTTACATAATTGAAGCCTTCTTTATCAAGGGCTTCTCTTAGAGCAAAAACGAGTTCCTTGCACACCCCGTGGGGATCGAATCCAGAAGTATCTTTGTCGTCAAAATAGTGATCAATCAAAGATAATGAGGTATCAATTCTCACTCCTGAAAGTTTGGTTCCAAGATGATGAGCTAAAATGAGTGAATCTCTTACAACATTATTATGATAATCAATTAAAGCGGTAATCTTTTCATTAGGGAATGACAAAGAATAAATATCGGAGGCTTTACAAATATCTCCTCCACATACTTGGATTAAAGCATGAGGCATTGTTCCCATTCCTCGGCCACCCCACCACGCTCCTTGAGCGTCAGTTGAAACTTTTTTGATGCCTGCCACATATGTAGCATAGCCATCTCCAACTTGGGTGTGATAATCATCTTGACGATCCGCCATCGAGAAAACAGGCACATCTTTTGCAACCTCTAAAACTTCATGAACATTCGTAGCCACGCTCGAACGACGGGCAAGAATTCCATCTATCACGGATTCTAAAAATCCGAAGTATTCATATTTGCCAGTAATCTTCAAAACTGGTTCAAAAGCTTGAATCATATCGCCATCATGAAGAGCTTCAATTTTTAAAAGCTCAGGATGTTTGGCAAAGGTATGAACAAGCGCAATCGCTTCATCCACTCCACAAAGCATAGAATTATCACGTCTTTGAAACCACTGCATGGTCACTATGTGACCCGGAGCATTTTCGGCCACGATTTTTTGCGATTTAATAAAGTAATTTGCGGAGTAAAATCCTTCTCCTAATTTAGGATCAAACTGAAAAGTTCGATTCGTCAAGCGAGATATTTTTCCTGCTTCTTTTAATTCCACTTCAATCATATTTATTGTTCTCCTATCTTAAAAAAGTCATCACCTACCACCCCATCTTCATCGACGAGGTATATCTCATCGTCCTTTGAGATGTTCAGTTCTCGATTGGAGCATAGATGAACACGAACGGAATTGCTTGTTTCTTCCACTTCTTGTCCATCATATAACCTAGCTCCGATTAACGCGACTACCACCTTTTCTCTCTCATTAATTTGAGAGATGTTCTGCCCTATTAATACTTTACCACCAACATCGATGAAGGGGCGATATAACGTGTTATCCTTTTCGATCTTTATCACTTGACCAATTACATATCCGCTATGGGAATAATGAGCAAGTATTTCGAGTTGATGATTTTTCAAAATGCTATTGATAATATCAATAAAAACATCAGATGGATAATAGATTAAACCCTTGGTTTTTATTTTCACAATTTTGCTGATGTTAAAGATGTTATATCCAATAATTTCACGATCATGATAAATCACTGTAACATCAGATTTTTGAACGAAAGAAGTAGGCATGGCTTTTTGATTAAAAACAATCAGTAGAACATCTCCAATTTCTTTATAAGAATAGTAGATAGAATACTTACCAAACATATTTACTCCTTAATGGCGACGATGCGATGGATTTTTTGTCCCTTTTCCCGAAACGAAATTTCGTATTCAGTCATCGCATCGAGAGGAGCCTTGCCATCATAGTCTTCTAAAACTTCTAATACTTTAAATTGGGATTCTCCAAGGGTATCTTGTGAAAAGGAAAATAAGTCATCATTATCAGTTTTAATGATCAGTTTTCCTCCCTTAACAAGAACACGATGGTATTGTTTTAGATACGTATTATAGGTAAGTCTTCTTTTAAAGTGTCTTTTCTTTGGCCATGGATCAGAGAAATTCAAATAGATTTCTGAGATGCAGTCATCTTTAATAGAAGGCAGTATTTCATCTGCCGAAGCTAGCATAAGATGAGCGTTAGATATCTCATTTTCGACCAACTTTTTACATGTAATTCCTGCGCAAGTCACATTCCGTTCTATTCCAATAATTAGTAGGTCGGGATTGAGTCTTGCTATATCAGCGAGAAACTTTCCTTTGCCACTTCCAATTTCTAAAGCAAAAACACGATTGATATTTTTCAATTGATCCAAGGTGACAAGAACTTCTGGATGCTCTTCAATATAAGGTTTAGACCAGGATTTGTATTTAGTTCTCATTAAGCTTTTTTCCTAATTCAACAATCGCTCTAGCATAGATTGCCATGCTATTAAACAAATCATCTTTTCTGACTTGTTCTCCTGGCGAGTGCATCATCGAATCCCAATCAGCAAATTGCATACCAAAGGCGACAATGTTATTGGCCTCTTTGGCATATGTTCCTCCACCAGTGGTTAATGGTTTTGAAGTATAGTCGCCCGTTTCTTCTTGATAAGCGGAAAGGAGTGTTGAAATTAAAACTGAATCCAAAGGATAGAACAAGAGAGGAGAAATAGACACTATCTCAATCTCAAATGGCTGGGAGTTTGTTTTTATAGTTTCAATCAGTTCTTTTTCATCAACACCATCGACATGGCGGAAATTAACGACCATGGATAGTTCGTTATTTTCATAATCAAGAAGGCCAATATTCAAAGTGTTGTGCCCCATTGATTCGCTGTTGTGGGAGGCTTGAAGACCAACTCCTTCCAAATTAGAAAAGCGGTCAGCTAAAATTTTGAGATTGGCATCTTCTAGAAATTCACCAAGAGCTTTAATAGCAATCATTCCAGCGTTAAGCCCTTCTTCAGGTTCTGCGCCATGCGCGGCCTTGCCAATAAAAGCGACTTCCATTCCTTCCTCGATAAAGTTTACTTGGAATTCAATTCCTTCACTTTTTAGTTTTTTCAAGAAAAATTGATTATCTCGCATTCTGACAACGCATCGTTCAATAACAGAGTTGCTCGCCACTCCTCCGCGAATGTAAAAGACACCATTAATATCTAATGTTTTTTTAACCTTAAAGTTGATAATACCCTTTTCACCATAAATAAGTGGGAAATCAGAATCAGGAGAGAATCCCAATGTCGGTTGCGGTTTCTTTAATTCTTGAAAATAATGATGCATACACATCGAACCGCGTTCTTCATTACCACCCACTAAAAAGCGAACTTGATAGTCACCAAGTAAATGATTATCACGAAGCATTTTCAAAGCATAATAACTAGAAAGAAGTGGTCCTTTATCATCCGCCACTCCCCGGGCGCAAAGAATGCCTTTATGTTCGGTGACTGTGAAAGGATCTTGATGCCAGCCAGTTCCAGCAGGTACAACATCGGCATGAGCCATGATAGTGATGTTCTTGTCTCCTTCACCAGCTATTATTTCGATGACATAGTTGTCATAATTAGTTACTTTGAATCCATCTTTTTTTGCTAGTTCAGCGATGTATTCAAGAGCGTTAGTAACGCCTTTCCCAAAGGGGTTTTTTTCATCGACTGTACTCTCATCGTAAACAGAGTCAATAGCCACGAAAGCGGTGAGACTTTTTAACAATTCGTCCCGATAATTGCTTGCTAATTTTTGATAAATAGAGGCTTTTTGCATACTTTTTCTCCTTGTTTATATAACATTTTCAGTTTCTTTTTTATAAGATTTGTAAGCACTATATTGAGGAAATGCTCTCGAAAGTGGCCAAGCGATTAAAGGAACAACCACTCCCGCTGCGGCGGCTTCAATAAGAGAATTTAAAGCGACAGTGATTGAAAGCCATGCATTGAATTCATCGCTGAAACCCATTACTCCTTTAAAGGCAAATAACATTAAGACAACGAATGCGCTATGAAATAAAGTTAAGGTTACAGAAGCAACAACGTACAATGATGAACGATAACCAACATTTTTAACTTTCTTAATTGTTTCAAAGGTGATACCAGCGAGGAAACCAAAAGCTGCTCGAGGAATAATGGAGATGAGGGGATTCACAAAAGCTAAATCAAGAGGGCTGCTGGCAGTTGTGATGGCAACTAAAAAACTGACCATTCCAAAAGCGATACCTGCAACCAATCCTTGCTTCCAACCAAATATTAAAGCTATTGCCAAAACTAAAATATGAACCGTTGTAATGGCAGCTCCTCCGTACATAATATAACCCACATATGGAATAAAAGATATAACCGCAATAATTGCGATATTTATCGCAGCTAAGGTCATTTGAAATATTACTTTATTTTTCATACTTCGCCTCGTTCTTTTTGATGATGATATTTAGACCAATCAAATTAATATTGGGATCATAGATAAAGGAATCCTTCAATATTTCTTTGGTATAAATTGCTCCACCACCAGTGAGAATGTGTTTGGTTGAGTAGCCGAGTTCTTTCTCAATGCGGTTAACTAAACCAAAAATCATGTCGCTATGGCCATATAGGATACCAGCATTCATCGCTTCAACAGTATTTTTTGCTAATACTGATTTTGGTTTTTCTAAAGACACACTCGGTAAAAGAGCAGTTCTTTTGGTAAGATTATCGGCGCTAATGGAAATACCTGGCATAATCAATGCCGCGGAGAAATAACCATTTTTATCAATTAATAAAATTTTGCTGGCTGTTCCTAAATCAGCGATGATACATGGATAGCCATATATTTCTTTTGCACCTACTAAATCAGCGATAAGATCGTTTCCGATTTCAAGAGGGTTATCAACTTTAAAAGATAATCCAGTTTTAATTCCTGGCTCTATAACCATCAAATCGCCATTAAAAATTGATTTGAAGGCGCCCTTTAAGGGAATATTTAAAGCTGGAACAACAGACGAAAAAATGATGCTTTTTACTAGTTTGATATCAATGTTTCTATTAGCGACTTGTTGTTTGATTAAAGCCGCATATTCGTCTTGAGTTTTAATTACATCGACAGTCAGGGAAAATTGGTTTAGAAGACGGCCATCTTCAAAAAGACCAACATTGATTGTGGTATTGCCCACATCGATACATAAATTCATGTTTACCTCCGCTACAATCTCACCATGTGAGTATCGTGCTTTTTTATTATACAACAACTATGTTGATAATCTTATTCTTAACGATAATTATTTTTTTGATGGTCTTTCCTTCCGTGTGGCGAATGACCCCTTCTTGTTTTAAAGCAATTTCTTGGACGATCTCATCTTCGAGATCCTTTTCTACTTCGATAGTAGCTCTTAATTTTCCATTCACGGAAACAGCCATGTTGACCGTTAAACTAACAATTTTTTGAGGATCGTATGTTGGCCAAGAAGCAAAGGCAATCGTATTAGAATGGCCAAGTATCTCCCACAATTCTTCACCAACGTGAGGAATAACACAGGAAATAAGTTTAATAAAACCTTCAGCATAAGTTTGAGAGATACGATTAACACGATAGACTTCATTGATGAAAATCATCATCTGGCTGATTGCGGTGTTGAAAGCTAAATGTTCGTAATCTTCGGTTACTTTTTTAACCGTTTGATGATATACAAAGTCAAGTTCAGGAACATCTTCTTTGACCACGCTGTTTGATTCAGCGAATAAACGGTAGACACGGTCGATGAAACGTCGCGCCCCTTCAACACCTTGGTCACTCCATGGTTTACTAGCCTCAAGAGGCCCCATAAACATTTCGTATAATCTAAGAGTATCAGCTCCATATTTTTGGACTATATCAGTCGGATTGATGGCAAATTCGGGATACCTTTTGCCCATCTTAATTCCGTTAGCCCCTAGAATCATGCCTTGATGGAACAATTTTTTGAATGGTTCGTCAAAAGAAATATAACCTTTTTCATGAAGATACTTGGTCCATATTCTCGCATAGAGAAGGTGACCAACAGCATGCTCAGAACCACCAATATATAAATCGACTGGCAGCCAGTGATCAGCTAACTTTTTGTCACAAAAAATCTTATCATTATTTGGGTCAATGTAACGTAAGAAGTACCAGCTTGATCCAGCGCTTCCCGGCATTGTGGAAGTCTCGCGGACTCCTTTGATACCATTTTTATTATATTGTTTCCATTCAGTGGCTTTCTCCAAAGGAGCTTGGCCATTATGAGAGGAATAATCATTTAATTCAGGCAATACGAGGGGCAATTCAGCATCGCTTAAAGCGTGGACACCACCATTCTCAAGATGAACGACTGGAACTGGTTCACCCCAATATCTTTGTCGGGCAAAAATCCATTCCCTAAATTTATAATTAATTTTCTTTTCTCCGATTTTGTTTGAAACAAGAAAATCAATCATTTTTGTGATGGCGTCTTCTTTATTCAAGCCGTTTAAGAAACTGGAATTAATATGAATTCCATCACCCTCATAAGCTTCTTTTGTGACATCACCACCCTCTAAAACAGGGATGATATCCAAGTTGAATTTTCTTGCAAAGGCATAGTCTCGGCTATCATGGGCAGGGACCGCCATAATGGCTCCTGTTCCATAGGAAGATAGAACATAATCAGATATAAAAATTGGTATCTTCTTTTGATTAGCAGGATTAATAGCGTTTCGGCCAATAAAACAGCCGGTTTTCTCTTTGTTAAGAGACGTTCTTTCCAATTCACTTTTTTGGCTGGCTTTTAAGATGTAATCATCGACTTCTTTTCGTCTGTCATCCGCAACAAGAGATTTGACAAGAGGATGTTCGGGGGAAAGAACGCAATAAGTCGCTCCAAAGAGAGTGTCTGCTCGAGTGGTAAACACTTCAAAAGTCTCATTAGAATCAGCGACATGGAAGCTAATAATGGCTCCTTCGCTACGTCCAATCCAGTTTCTCTGTATTTCTTTTGTTGATTCAGGCCAATCAATTTTATCTAATCCTGATAAAAGGGATTCAGCAAACTGCGGTTGATCAATAACCCACTGTTTAAGGTTCTTCCGAATAACTGGATAGCCACCACGTTCCGATTTTCCATCAATGACTTCATCATTCGATAGGACGGTCCCAAGTTCTTCACACCAGTTGACTGGCATATCAACATATTTAGCGTAACCATCAAGGAATAAACCTTTGAAAATCCACTGGGTCCATTTGTAATAAGAAGGGTCACTAGTAGCAAGGAGTTTGCTCCAGTCATAGTCAAAGCCAAGTTCTTTTAATTGATTGGTAAAAAAAGTAATGTTGCTTTGCGTAAATCCGTTTGGATTGTGACCGGTTTGAATGGCATATTGTTCAGCAGGCAAGCCAAAGGAATCATAGCCCATAGGGTGAAGGACATTGTGACCTTGCATCCTTTTCATGCGGCTGAGTATATCAGTAGCGGTATATCCTTCTGGATGTCCAGCGTGAAGCCCAACCCCTGATGGATAGGGAAACATGTCTAAGACATAGTATTTTGGCTTAGAAAAATCATAGACATTAGTTTTAAATGTTTGATGATCTTCCCAATATTTTTGCCATTTTTTTTCAATTTTACGATGGTCGTAAGTCATAATTACTCCTTAAAGGCTCTGGTCAAATTTCTATAAATAGAAAGATATTCTTTGGCGCTTTTACTCCATGAATTATCGGTCTTAAAAGCGTTTCTGACAAGCATTTTTTTAAGAGATGGCTTTCTCCAAGTATCGAGAGCGTATAAACAAGTATTTGCGAATGCTTCGGCACTGAAATCATCAAATCCAAAACCATTGGCATCTTTTTCATTCGTCCCATCGTAGCCAATGACAGAATCTTTCAATCCTCCCGTGCGGCGAACAATGGGCAAACTACCATATCTTTGAGCAATCATTTGTCCTAAACCACATGGCTCAAATAGTGAAGGCATTAAAAAGAAATCACTACTAGCATAAATCTGATGGGCTAGTTTATCGTTATAACCAATATAAACGGCCACATTTTCAGGAAAGCGACTTCTTAAATTCTCAAGCATTTGTTCGTATTGATATTCGCCTGATCCCAATAAAACAATGTTGGCTCCTTTTTGGGCGAGAGTCTCAACAACGGAATAGAGGATATCCATTCCTTTTTGCCAAGTTAGCCGAGAAACCAATGCGAAGAGAGGTTGGCCAAAGTCGACGATATGCAATTGCTCAAATAGAGCTTTTTTATTATTGATTTTCTCACGGAAAATATTCACCCCATTGTAAGGATAAATAAGCATTTCATCGTTGACGGGGTTGAATTCTTGATAATCGATGCCATTGAGCACTCCAACAAAATCGTATTCACGGAGTGGCAGTATATTATCTAGCCCCATTCCCCCTTCTCGAGAAAGCAATTCCTGACGATGATTAGGTGAAACAGTGGTAATTTTATCGGCATAAACAATACCAGCTTTTAGAGTTGAAACTTGATCTTTAAAACGGAGGTTGCCGTTTTCATATAATGTATCGGAAAGATTAAAATAATCGCCTAACACTGATTCAGGCATCATCCCCTGGAAGGCAGGGTTATGAATCGAAAAAACAAATTTGGTCTTTTTAAAATGTTTTGAGGCATATTCATCCTCTTTGAATAAGCACGGAATCATTCCAGTGTGCCAGTCATGGCAGTGAATAATGTCAGGAGTCAAAGATATATTATAAAGGAGTTCTTTACTTGCTAAGGCAAAGAAAGCAAACCTTTCATTATCATCCCAGTCTCCATAGAAATGATCACGATCAAAATATCTTGTATTATCGACTAGATAATAAGTAATTCCGCTATCGTAAGTAGAGTACACATCGGCCCTCTCGCTCCTCCATGACATGGGAACGACAAAAGAGCATACCTTTTTAACTGAATGTCGAGAATTGTGCTTAATAAAGCGATAATAAGGCAAGATGATGAATACTTCTTCGCCCATCACAGCGAGTTCTTTTGATAAGGAGTAGATGACATCAGCTAAGCCACCTGTTTTACACAAGGGTCTCGCTTCACTAGCGACCATTACAATTTTCATTAAATATGGGCTCCTTGTTCAATGAATAAAAAACAATCAGGTTCGCCATTGACTTCGTGACATTTAAAAACCTTCACAAACTTATCAGCTAAAACGTTATTGACCTTTGTTCCTTTTCCCACAATTGATTTGGTAAAGATAATTGAATTGTCAACATAGGTGCCTTCTTCAATAATTACATCACGAGAGATAATTGAGTTGCGAACTTTTCCCTTGATAATGCATCCATTAGCAATAAAACTATTTTTCACATCAGCATCCGGTCCATACAAGGCTGGAGGAGTATTATGGGTAACGGTATAAATTGGCCAATCTTCCAAGAATAATTGAGAACGGGTGGAATAGTCGAGTAGTTTCAAAGACTGGTTGACGTAATCAGGGAGGCTAAGAATCGGAGCCACAAATCCGGAAAACTCCCACGCAACCAAAGATAGTATTTTTTCATCAATGCAATATCTCAACATCTTTCTGATTCCGTAAAGAAGAGAAACATCGCGAGAAAGCTTTAAAATTTTCTCAAAAGTGTCACGATTGAAGATATATGTTCCAAGAGAAACATCGGCGACCTTTTTCATTCCAGAGTTGTTAACGATTTTGTTCACAAAACCATTTTTTCCAATTTCTAGTGTTCCACAATTTAAATATTGCGTGTCCGCTTTAGTGACGTGTTTATAAATAACCGATGCTTCCGCTCCTGAAGCGATGTGAGCATCAATAAAAGGCCGAAAATCGCACGACGAGAGCATAAAAGGATTAGTGATTAAAACATAATCAGCGCTTTCATCTTCAAAATAAGAACGGTTAGATAATAAATTAGAGATGTCGGTGTTGAAACGAGGATTTCCAATCAATCTTTCGTTGAAAAATAAGCGTAAATATCCTGTTTTGGTGTTATTAATCCAGGTTTGACCTTCGCGTACATGATTTCTCACTGCGCGAACATTTTTTTCGACCAAAACACTAATTCGATCAATTCCTGAGTTGGACATATTGGACAAAGCAAAATCCATCAAACCATAACGGCCAAGAAAAGTAACTGCTCCAAGAGGACGGTTTTCCGTTAGTTGGCCAAGATCTGGTCCATCATGCAAGTTGCATATTCCGATTACTCTTTTCATTTGTAGTTACCTCCAGAAACTAATATTACTTCTGTTTTATCTAAATTAATTTCCTTTCTATCGCCAACGATGGCATCAGGAGCCACGATAGCATTATGAACTTTGGCTCCTTTTTTGATGCGAGCCCCAGCCATGATGACACACCGAGTGCATTCCGCACCTTCTTCGATGATGACTTCATTTGAGATAACGCAGGAATCAACTGAGCCTAAAATGATGGCACCTTGATTTGCAATACTTCTTTTTATTGAACCCTTCGTTCCGACATATTGAGGGACACTATGGGTATCTTCGCTATAGATTTTTGTGGAGTCATCGCTGTCGAAAAGATTAAGTTCTCGATTGTCTAATGCGATGTCCATATTTGCTTGATGAAGTGATGCGAGAGTTCCAACATCTTTCCAATAACCTTGGAAACGATAAGCTTGAAGTTTGTTTCCCTCTGCTAGCATAGTTGGGATGATATCTTTTCCAAAGTCATGAGCGGATGTTTCTTTCTTTTCATCTTCTTTAAGATATCTTCGTAATATTTTCCATGTGAAAACGTAAATTCCCATCGAGGCTAAATTGCTCTTTGGAACCTTAGGCTTTTCCTGAAATTCAACAATACGGTCGTTTTTATCGACGGCCATAATACCAAAGCGGCTCGCTTCGCTTGGATCAACTTCGATAACCGAGATTGTCGCATCAGCTCCGGTATTAATATGCAAATCAACCATCTCGTTGTAGAGAGTTTTATAAATATGATCACCTGAAAGAATTAATACATAGTCAGGATTTTGAGCATCGATAAAATCGATATTTTGGGTAATTGCATCAGCAGTGCCTTTGTACCATTTCGCACCATCTTCAGTTTGTCTTGGAGTAAGAGTGGCCATGAAGGAGTGGACACCATTTAACCCCCATTTTTCTCCATTGCCAACGTAACTATCAAGAGCGACGGCTTCGTATTGCATCAATACTCCGACCTTGTTAATTCCACTGTTGGCACAGTTGCTGAGGGGGAAATCAATAATTCGATATTTCGCAGCAAAAGAAACGGCTGGTTTAGCAACTTTTCTGGTCAGCGATTCGAGTCTTGTACCCTTCCCACCGGCAAGAATCATTGCGACTATTTTATATGTCATTATGTGCACCTCCGAGTATATTTATATTCTAGCACACGCACCAAACCACATAAACGGAAAAGAGATAGGTTGGACCAAATTAATTTATTACACTCTTTTTATTCCCTAGAAAGATGGTAAACTCTATGTGATGAAAGTTTGGCCTTCTTTTAAAAAGACACTTCTATTGGCGTTAGTCATATTTGTATTTTCTGCCGGTGTTGTTTTTACCAGTTGTATTAATCTTTTTCTTTCTAAAGAATGGGACTATCGACAATGGCTAATCATCGGCGTATTTCTTATCTCATCAACCTTGATTTTGATTTTTTCTTTGAGGACTTATTACTATGTCATCGAAAAACGAGAACTAGTAGTCATAAAATTCAAAAGAGAGCTGGTGTATCCTTACTCGGAAATAAGTTATATTGATCAAAACCAGAAAAGGAAAAATTCCACCATTACGATTATCATGAAAAATGGTCAGACTATATATTTAATACCTGACAAGAAGAATCAGGTCTACGAATCATTAGAAAAGAACTGCGATAATTTGCTAGATAAGCAAGAACTGATAAATAAATTTCCTCACATTAAGTTATAAGTTCAATATTTGTTTATTGCATAAACTAGTTGGTTGTGCTAACATTTTCGAGAATAAAGGAGGCCTACGATATGTCAAGAGTATGTCCAGTAACAGGAAAAGGATCTTTAAGTGGTAATAGTCGCTCCCATTCTTTAAGAGCTTCACGCCGTAGATGGAACTGCAATCTTCAAGTCCGCACTGTCGTGGTTGACGGCCAAGAAATGCGAGTTCGTATGTCGACTCGCGCTTATCGCAGTCTCAACAAACAATACAAATAAAATAGGTTAACAAACCTGTAATAAGAAATGCGGAATATTCCGCTTTTTTATTTGTTTAAAAAGATAATGTCAGTACGAACAACAATATCTCGCTGATAAACAATGAAAAGAAGAGAAGCCACTGGGAAAAGGCAACGGTGATCATGCTTGGACGAACGTATTTAACACTTCCATCTTCGGCAATTGTTTCTTTCATGCGAATGTTTAAATTAAGTTTAGGATTCAAAAGCAGCACTAATATTAACAATGTCAGCACAAAACCAAGAATAAAAATTACAAAGGGTATTGGTGAACTTTCGCCAATTTGCTGATTGTATATGAAAGAGCCAATGCTAATTGATGTCGCAAGCAAAAATGAAGAGATGAGAAAAAGAATAAACAGGACACTATGTAATCTCATGTAATCTAGGGGAATAAAAACTAGAGCTAAAAACAAGATTGAAGCCAATATTCCAGATATCATAATCATAATGAAAAAACCGTTGCTGAATCTCAAATCAAAGGTAGAAAAGAAGAAAATGAATGAGATGGTAGCTAAAATAAGCGAAATATTGCCGTAAAAGTTCTCAGAAAAGCGACTTTTATAGTTCAGTTCATAAGGAAACATATTACGAACATTGTATGTCACCTTATATCTATTCGTGTAAGAAATAAAAGATGTAACTAAAAATAGAGCACCAAAGAGTACCGATAAAATTAATGCTGGTAAGGTAAGGCGCATTAGATTTTTAAACTCCTAATAGCTGCCTGAACATCATCGGCATTGAAGATATAAGACCCGGCCACAAAGATGTCGGCGCCCATTTGTTTACATTCACGAGCGGTATGTTCGTTAATACCGCCATCAACTTCAATTAATGTTTTGATTTCGTTAACATCGATATAGTTTCTCAATCTTAATATTTTGCCTAATGAATCACGAATAAAGCATTGCCCGCCAAAGCCAGGTTCAACACTCATAATAAGAACGAGGTCGAGACTATATAAAAAGGGAAACACTTTTTCAATTGGGGTTTTTGGTTTGATTGAAAGACCAGCTTTAGCTCCGTATTTATGAATGATATCGATAACTTCAAAAACTTCAGCATCACTTTCGCATGCTTCATAATGGAAGGTTAAATAGTCAGCTCCGGCTTCAACAAATCTTTGGGCAAACTCACGAGGATTACTAATCATGATATGAACATCGTTAACCATATTGTGTGTATGGGCAATGCCTTGTAAGACTGGTAAGCCAAAGGAGATGTTGGGGACGAAATGTCCATCCATAACATCAAAATGTAGCCAGTCCGCGCCGGCATCTTGAATACGCTTTATATCATCTCCAAGATGAGTGAAATCAGCAGATAGAATTGAGGGTGCAACGAGAGAAGTTTTCATTTTTCGTACCTCCGTATTTGAAAAATCGCATCTTTTGATAAAGTTAAATAGCAATCAAATGCTATTTTTGAAATTATACCATCTTCGAGAGCTTTTTTAACTGTGCAGCGCTCCTCAGAAATGTGCAAACAATTCGAAAAATAACATTTTAGGTATAATTCGGTAAAACCAGGAAAATATTGAGCAAGTTCTTCTTTATAGAGATCTAAATCTAAAGAGGAGAACCCAGGAGTGTCGGCGATATAGCCACCTTCATAAGGAAGCAAGATCACTTCTTTGGTCTTGTGTTTGCCTCTTCCTAAAGCGCGAGAATAATCTCCCACTGCTCTTTCGAAATGAGGATCAATCGCATTAATTAACGAAGATTTTCCTACTCCGGTTTGCCCAATCAAGCAGGTAATATGATTGGTGAAAAGAGTTCTTACTTCTTCTAAGCCAGTTTTTTCTTTATTACTTACAAAATAGACATCGACATTAATTCTTGAAAAGACACTCTTGATTTCATTAATTAATTGCTGATCATCACTTTTATCTGATTTGGTGATAATCACTTTAGCTTTAATACCATTCATATTGGCATAGGTCAAATATTTAAAGACGAGCAAATAGGAAAAGACTGGTTCAACTAAAGAAGAAACGATTAGCATTTGATCAATGTTCGCCACGGAGGGTCTTTTTAATTGGCTGACACGAGGATAGACACAATTGATGACCATATCAATTATGTCAATATCAACATTGTCTCCCACCATCGGCTTAGTCGCACCATATCGGAAAATTCCCCGAGCGGGAGCACGATAAATTATTCCTTCGCACAGAACAGAATATATTCCACAACTTAAGGCGAGTATCTTACCTTCCATTATTTAAAACCAAATATGCGAGCAAAGAAGCTCTTCTTCTCTTTTAAGAGTTCAGAATTTTGTGTCAAGATGATAAGGTCATCATGAAAATCTTGAGCGGTGTGATAACGCTCTTTGAAACTTCTCGCAGTCGACTTAGCGATTACCTTTTCCACTTCTTTTGAACAATGTGGGATGTATTTTTTGGGAGATGGAACCTTTTCACGAATGTGAGCCACCACGATTTTAACAGGATCGACATCATTAAATGGAACACGACCAGTGATTAATTCAAAGAGAGTGATTCCGGCCGCGTAGATATCAGATTGGGGAGAGGCAGGATATCCTCGAGAAATTTCGGGAGCAAGATAATGGACAGATCCGATAATTTCTTTGGGTTTTTCATTTTTTGCGGTAATGCTAATCGTTTCTGCAATACCAAAATCGCCAAGTTTTATGGTTCCGTCAGGAAGATAAAAAATATTTTGAGGCTTCACATCTCGATGGACAATATTGTGCTCATGAGCGTACTGAAGAGCGGAAGTTAACTGAATCATGATACTAATGGATTCTTGAAGTGGCAAGGCAGAGCGAAAATCGAGGACATCTTTTAAGGTTTGGCCCGCGACATATTCATTGACAATATAAGGAACGCCTTGGTAAGTCCCGTGGTTATAAACCTTAACGATATTAGGATGATTTAAAGAAGCGGCAATCGTCGCCTCATTTTGAAAGCGGCGAAGATTAATGGGATTCTTCATCACATCTTCTCGAATCAACTTGATGGCAATGCGTTTTTTGGTAATAAAATCGGTGGCTTCATAAACCTCAGCCATTCCTCCATGGCCGATTCTCGCTGTTACGCGATATCTTTCATCAATAATTGAACCAATTTTAAGTGGCATTATTTATTGGCCTCCCAAAGGACAACGGCGATGTTGTCGCTGCCACCATTGGCATTAGCAAGAGCGATAAGTTCATTGACTTTTTGTTCGGTGGAATCATCGCTTTTTAAGATTGTATATATTGAGGTTTCTTCGACATTGTTATATAAACCATCGCTGCAAACGAGAACGTTCTCGTTGAGATAGGTGGTAATTTTAATATCAACATTGAGAGACGGATAGATGCCTAGAGCATTGGTTAAAACATGGCGCTTTGGGTGGGTTCTCATTTCTTCCTTGCTGATTTTTCCAGTGCGATATAAATAGGCAACATAGGTTTGGTCTTCAGTAATTTGGACCACTTCTTTTTCACCCAATATGTAAACTCTTGAATCTCCTATTTGAGCAGTAATCATGTGATTAGGCATCACTAGGACAAGAGATAATGTAGTCCCCATACCTTCATAAATATTATTTTTTTGCGCTTCTTGGTAGATGGCGTAATTGGCTTTTTTAACAACTTCCATTACCCATTTCATGGCTAAAAAACGACTGAGAAATTTTTGTTTGTCATTAAATGAATCACTAATTATTCGAATGGCAATTGAAGCGGCATAATCCCCTTTATTAGCCCCGCCCATTCCATCGCAAATAATCAAAAGAATATTGCCTTTTGTATTAGTAAGAGCGGCTGCCCGGTCTTCGTTTGTTAGACGAATTTTGCCAATGTCAGTTCCAAAGGCGTAGGTTCCCGAAATATAGTTTTTTTGTTTCATAATAAATTATCTTCCACTTTAGCTCTTAGTTGACCACAAGCGGCATCAATATCTGAACCGAATTCCTTGCGAATAGTGGCAGTAACTCCACCTTTTGTCAAATAATCAAGAAAGAGATGAATACGATTGCCGCTACTTCTTTTGTAACTGCAAAGATTAGTTTCATTATACGGGATTAAATTCACATATCCCATTGTTCCTTTGATTAAATCAATTAGTTCTTGAGCATTCTCTTTGGTGTCATTGAGATCGGCTAATAAAAGATATTCATAAGTGACACGACGGCCACTTAATTTTTCGTATTCGCGAATAGCTGGCATCAATACTTCGAGAGGATATACTTTATTGATTTTCATCAATTGGTATCTTAATTCGTTATTTGGAGCATGCAAAGAAATCGCTAAATTTGTTTGGAGTCCTTCACGGGCATATCTTCTAATCGCATCAGGTATTCCACAAGTGGAAACGGTGATATGACGAGCCCCAATAGCGAGACCTTTCGGATGGTTAACAATGCGAATAAAGTCCATTAGATTTTCATAGTTATCAAATGGTTCACCGGTTCCCATCACCACGACATGGGTAATTCGCTGCCCTTTACCTTCATCTTCAAGAAGTTGGTTAATGACCAAAAGCTGGCCAATCATTTCATCGACTGTCAAATTTCTTTGTTTGCCAAGGCGTCCAGAGGAACAAAAAGAACAACCCATGTTGCAGCCAACTTGGCTAGATACACAGACCGCGTTTCCATAGGAATAGCGCATTAAAACGGTTTCAATTTTGGCTCCATCGTTTAAAGAAAGCAAAGTTTTGATCGTGCCATCGCTGCTTTCTTGTTTGAGATGGATAGTAGGTAAATCGAGACAATATTTTTCTTTAAGAACTTCTCGGAATTTTAATGAGACATCGCTCATTTCATCAAAAGTTCGAGCTTTTTTTTCATAAATCCAAGTAAAAAGTTGCGTGGCTCGATAAGGCTTTTGGCCTTCTTTAACCATTTGTTCAGTCAATTTATTAATTTCTTGAGCAAAGAGATTAAGCATTCTTGGGCTCCTCTTTTTTTAAGATGGCGAAAAATAAGCTTTCTTCATATTCACTAAAAGGGAAAATTTGCTTGTCAGTTACAAGAGAAAAAGAAGGGTTATTTTCAATGAATCGTTTGATAAGTCTTCGTGACTCTTTTTTGTTAATTGTAGGAATAGCATAAATCAATTGGCCACCATCTTCGACGAGAGCAGCACATTCTTGGAGAGCTAGCTCTTGAGATTTAATAATGCCATCTAGCTGATCGGATGACACTCTTAAGAAATAATCTGGAGTTGATTTCAATAAGGCAAATTTGGAACTATCTGGGAAAAGAAAAAAGGTGTGAACTGGTTTAGAAATACATGTGATAATTTGGGACGGAGTAGCTTCAAAAAAGGAAGCATTTTTCAAATTAAAACTCACAATCGTCTTTTTGCTGGCAAAAAAAGCTTGAGCATCGCCGATAACCAAGTCAAATTTAACATTTCGATCAAACTTATGCATCAACCCTAAAAAAGCATTGTTGGGATAGTTTGAATAAATTGCGATGCCTCTTAAGGGATCGATATCCGCTTGAGCAAATACTTCATTCCAGGCGGGAGATATATCGATAATTTCCTTCTTTTGGAAAGCGAGGTGTTTCTTAATATTTGAGTTGCCTTTTGAAAGAACAAAATCTGGAAATGGACTAGCAATTAAATCAGAATATTTGGCCAATAAATCTTCTTGGCTATTCATCTCCTTATTAACTAAGCAAAATTTGGTTGATGGTCTTGAATTGCTACGCAAAATGCGATATGTCAAATGTTCGCCAAAGTGTTTCGTCCACATCTTGACTAGCCAAAGTGGAGTATTGAAACGAAATGACAAATAATCAAGAGATTCTTTGCTAATTTCTGAAGGGATAAGGTTTTCGGTATTGACATCAATTTCAGCGACGAGCTGACCTAAATCTCGGTTTTTAAAACGTTCTAATTTAGAAATAGCTTCCATCATTATTTGACTTATTTCCTCAACTGGCACAGATTTGATAAAAAGTCGATTGGAGAAATAAAGCAAAACGAGGGTAAGATTATTTACATCGAGAGAACCAAAGATTTTCTCGGAGAGATAAGAAAAGACATAGTAATGGCGAAGAGAACAACCGACACATTTGATGATTTCGGTTCGTTCAATAGATGAAATTTTTGAGTCTTTTAATAGGCTGCGAATAGCCAAATTGAAAGTAACATTCTTTTCAAGAATTTCATTGAGCACTTGTGATGAAAGAGTAACAATTATATTCATTAGTCACCTGGTTTAAAATCTTTGAAGACGTCACCAGTATAGATTTGGTCGTCCCCTTCTCCCTCTTCAAGGTCTTCATCGTCATGATCGGCATCGACATCGACGAGATTGTCTTCAGTGATAAAGCGAGGATAATTTTCGTTAATCTTTTGAAAACGATTATCTTGAGAGTAATAATAAAATTCGATTGCTTTATGAATGGCGACTTCTCCAATTCCATTGAGGAGGAGATCCGCCATCATTTTTTGGACAACGCTGACTTTCATTGGGGCATGAACGTGTATAAGTAAATTCCATGAGGTTTGTTCAGTTCCCTTGTGAAAAATCATATTATTTGGAGCGATGAAACTGACTTCATCTTCTTCCACTTCATATAGTTTGGCAATTAGAGGGGTAAGCTCGCGAGATAAGCGGCCGACCACGAACTGATCAAGGCCGTAAAAAATTAAAGTAATCATAAATTCTTCCTTCGTTTTATTATAATACAATAAAATACAAATTTTTTGTTAAAAATTGTATGGATCAATATTCACATCGATATTAACACCAGACTTTTTAGCGTATAGGCTAATCAATTTGATGAGCGTTTCTTGAATAAAAGCATAGTCTCGATATTTAATGAGAATCGTCCTTAAAAATAATAGATGATCCTTTGCAATATAGGGAGTTGTCGGACCGAGAATAATGGCTTTGTCACCGAGTTGCTCGTTCAAATAATCAACGGCGTTATAAGTTTGCGTTATAACTGTGTCTTCGTTCTTCCCCGAAATAGTTAAACTAGCTAAGAAATAGTAAGGAGGATAATTTTGTAATTTTCTCATCCCCATCTCTTTTTGGAAGAACCCTTCGTAATCTTGTCTCGCCCCATAGGTTATCGCATAATGAGATGGATTGTAGGTTTGAATTATTGCCTTGCCAACTTTGTCACTTCTTCCTGATCTTCCTACCGCTTGAGTAATCAATTGGAAAACTCTTTCCGAACTTCTAAAGGAAGGCATGGAAAGGCCAATATCAGCCAGGACAATTCCGACTAAAGTGACATCTGGAAAGTCATGTCCCTTGGCAATCATCTGAGTTCCGATGAGAATATCAGCAGCCTTTTTGCGAAAAGACTCGATAATTGAAGGTATTTTGTTGCGGACTTTTGCCGAATCACTATCAAGGCGAAGTGTTCTTGCTTCAGGGAATAGGCGATGAACCTCCTCTTCAATTCTTTCCGTTCCGAACCCGGTTTTCATCAAGTATTTGGAGCCACATTCTGGGCATGTTTCAGGCATAACTTGCACATAGTCACAGTGATGACATTTAAGCATGTTATCACTCTTATGAAAGGTTAAGGCTATTCCGCATGTTGGACAACGAAATAAATACCCACAACTACGGCATGACACACTTGTCGAAAAGCCTCGACGATTAATTAAAAGAATCGCTTGTTGATGAGCAGTCAGTACCTTTGATAATTCATCTCTTAACGAAAGAGAAAAGATATAGGATTCACGATCAATATTGTGATAATCAGCGAGATTAATAATTTTGGTAGCTGGAAGTTTTTGCTCGTTGATTCGTTTATCTAATCGCAAAAGATGATAGACACCATTTTTGGCTCGAGCTCTTGATTCCAAAGAAGGAGTAGCGCTTCCTAAAAGAACTTTTGCTTGATGCATCTCTCCTCTCATGATGGCAACTTCTCGAGCGTGATAAAAAGGAATGGTGTCTTGTTTATACGATTCAACATGTTCTTCATCAAGTATGATGAGACCTATTTTCTCTAAAGGTGCAAAAATAGCACTTCTCGCCCCAATAACTATACGGGCTTCTCCACGAGCAATTTTGCGATATTCATCATATTTTTCAGCTGGGGTTAACTCGCTGTGCAAAATAGCTACCTGATGCTTAAAACGGCGGATAAAGTATTCCATCATCATCGGAGTCAAAGATATTTCTGGAACAAGAAATAAAACACTATTTCCTTTTTCTAATTCTCTTTCGCATAAAGTGAGATAAACTTCCGTTTTGCCACTACCAGTTACTCCTTGTAAAAGATAGACCGAGTCTTCACTTTTAGCAAAATCGTCAATTACTCTTTGTTGATCATCAGTTAATAGCGGGGGCTTTTGAAGCGAATAATCTGGAATGAGAAGTCGACGTTTTTCTTCTTTGATAATTTTAATCAAGTTTTTAGCGAGTAACTTCTCTACTATGCTGGGAGAGCCAACTTCTTTTTTTAATATTTTTTCTTCTTTTTTAATCAGCCGAAGGATTTCGATTTGTTTATCAGTTAAATCTTTTTCCGAATAACGATTAATGGAGAGGTACTGATCATAAGCGATTTTAGGGGCTTTCAGTGAAGATTTTCGAGGTGATAAGGAAGGTGGAAGCATGGATTGAAGGACACTAATAAAAGGAGCTAAATAATAGTCCGCCACTCTTTTCGCTAAAGAAAGCAAATCATCATTTAGCAAAGGTGACTCATCGATGACATCAACTAGATATTCAAGGCGATATCCACTTTTCTCTTCTAACTTTTCCCTCGTAAGGTCAGTTGATTTAACTGAAAGAACATATCCCATTAATTCGCGATGATTAAAGTTAACTAGCACACGAAAACCAGGACCGAGATTTTTTTTGCCTTCGTATAGATAAGAAAAAGGACGATCCAGGGTATGACTTGCGTATTCAATCAAGATTTCAACTATGCGCATATCATCAAGTTCGTCCTATAAATTATTCTGATGTATTTTTTTAAGAATTAGATGTGTAATTTCAGAGGCGGCTCGACCAACACGATCGTTTAGAACGATGTGATCATAATCTTGCGTCATGGTCATTTCATTTTTGCCCTTTTCAAGTCTCTCATAAATAATTTCTTCTGATTCGCTTCGGCGATTACGAATTCTCTTTTCGAGAGCTTTAAGGGAGGGAGGCATCAAAAAGAAAGAAATAACCCCATCGTCTTTGACTTTGCTAATGACTTGTTCCGCTCCATTTATTTCAATCTCAAGGAAAACATTTTTGCCTTGAGCACGAAGCTCTTCAACTTTATCTTTTGGCGTACCATAGCGATTGCCAACAAATTCAGCCCATTCAAGGAAATTATTATTGTCGATATTCTTTTGAAATTCTTCGTGGGTAACAAAATAATAATCTTGCCCATCTTGTTCCATATTTCTTGGAGCGCGAGTGGTCATGGAAATTGAGTATGTTAAATTAAGCTTATCATTTTTCATGATCCGCTTTCTAACTGTCCCTTTTCCGACTCCGGATGGTCCGCTAAGAATAATTAATAACCCTTTTTTCATAACTTTGATATGCGTTAATTATAAATACATATTTATACTAAGGCAAACTAATATGCTAAAATATCTTCAATGAAATTGTCTATTGGCACACTAAGATCGATTATT
>CAYFSI010000006.1:21751-39874 GCA_964345825.1 uncultured Staphylococcaceae bacterium
ATCTAAGAACAAAGATTATCAACAACTATATAAGCAACGTTTCGATTATTGGAAATAATGACTTTCTTATTTCATTTTCGAAATATCGCGAGAAAAGATTATTTGTTTCTTTGTCACATCAGTTTCCTTTTCTTTCTTTAGTTAGTAATGATGCGTCTTTCCGCACTACTCTTGGCCGATTAAATGACAACATCCGAAAAGAAATTAAGGATGGCTTAATAACTGATATTAGTATCATCGCAAATGATCGAATAGTAGCTTTTCAAATTACCAAGACAAATGATTTATATGAGAAAATTTCTAAGACGTTAGTTCTTGAACTCATACCTACGAAACCAAATTTGCTTATATTGGATGATAAGGGAGCAATTATCTTCGCTATTCATGAAATTTCTCTTGAAAAATCAAGACCCATCATGCGAGGACTACTTTACGAGCCACCTTTAAAAAAGGGAGAATTTAATGCTGCTATTAATGATGAGTTAATTTCAAATTATGAATACATGGCAGAAGAGAAATTAAATGAGTCTCGGCAAAAACAAATTAAAGATCGTTTCGCTATTTTATTTCATCACTTGAAAAGCCGGTCAAAGAGTCTCGCCAAGAAAGAAATTGTTTTAAAAAACGAAATGGATGAAGCCAAAAAGAACTTTATTTTTCTTGAACATGGAAACATGTTATTATCATTTACTAATGATATAGAATCTGTCACTTTGTATGTTAAGGAACATAATCTTTCTTATGATGATAAATGTAGTGTCGGATTTAATGCTAATCGCTATTTCAAAAAATATAAGAAAGCCAAACGAACTGTCCAAATGAATGAAGCTGAAATAATTAAGGCCCAAGAGGAAATTGCCCGAATTGAAACTTTATTGGGACAATCTCAATACATGAATGAAGAAGAACTTTATGATTTGGCCGTTGTAGAAATGCCACGCGAATTCAGTTCAATTAACCACAGAAAATCAAAAGACAGAGCCAGTATTGCTTATGTTATCAATGAAAATAGCAAAATTTATTTCGGAAAGAATGATAAACAAAATGATTATATTACTTTCAAACTAGTTCGTCCAACCGATTGGTTTTTTCATATCAAAGATTATCCAGGCTCGCATGTTTTAATTGCTAATGATAAACCCAGTGATTCTCAAATTTTGCTCGCCGCTGAAATATGCTTAATCCTATCGAACAAAGCCAGCGCTGAGGTTCAATATGTTCAAGTAAAAGATGTTAAGCGAACATCAAAAGTAGGACAAGTAATATTAAAAAATCAACATCTTATACTTATTAGAAATATAAGAGAAGAAACTTTCAAACTGTTGGATAATTATCACAAGATGATTATCTGATTTTAATGCAATCATCTAGGGTGTTAATAAAATTATTTTCAATGGCGTAGACAGCCACTTTATTTTCGACAACAAACATAATAGGAACGAAAAAAATTTCTTTGTATGCTGGCAAAAAAGCTTGTTCACCACCATTTGTGATGCCAATTAAAACATCATAATCTTCTTCGGATAATATTGAGTCATCATAGTTGATATGATATATCGAGAAATCTTTCTTTTTTAAATACTCAACGAGAGTGGTTTCCAATTCTTCACAATGAGAGCATACCGATATTCCGACCACAAAAATGAGATTAGAAAGTTCGTCTATTTTTTGAGACATGTCACTTACTGCATTCCAAAGAATATATTGAGGGTTTTCATCTTTAGAAACATAAAAATATGGACCACGATAAGAGTTACAAGCAGTTAAAAAAGTTAATATAGAAAGAATAATAATCTTATTTTTCATGCGATGATTCTATTTCTTTATTTAAAAAATCTTCACCTTTTATCATTTCACTAGTCGACAAATTTTGAAAATTTTGTTGTCTCAGTATTTCGTAGATGACAATTGCAACACAGTTTGAAACATTTAAGCTTCGAGCCTCAGGTACCATAGGTATTCTTAATATACTTTTGTAATTAGTTCGAAGTATGTCATGAGGAATTCCTGTCGATTCTCGTCCAAACATTATGAAGTAATCTTTAACGGGATCAGAATAGTTAAAGGTAGTGTAACTTTGGGAAGCATAACGGGTCACATAATAGATTGTCTCGTCTTGATGTTTTTTTTGAAAGTCTTCATATGTCGGATAGTAAAAAAGCTTCAAATCATCTATATAATCTAATCCAACTCTTTTTAGATCTTTGCTTTCTAAAGAAAAAGATAGAGGACCTATGATGTGAAGGGCCGCATGAACGGCTACACAGGTCCTCATTATATTTCCCGTATTTTGGGGTTTTTCCGGCCGAAATAGCACGACATGGATCATAGAGAAAATCCGCGTGCTTTCCTTTCAGCATTAATTTTTGGCTCAATCTGGTGGTGATATGCTTTAATGCAGTCTGCAATAATTTGCTTCGCCGTTTCGCGATCTTTGACCTCATCAATAGCGGTATCTTTTCCTTCAAGGGTTTTATAAACTGCGAAGAAGTGTTTGATTTCGGCCATGATATGATCGGGAATTTGAGAGATGTCTTTGTATTGATTATAGAAAGGATCATTCTTCGCAACAGCGATGATCTTTTCATCAGGAAGTCCATTGTCCACCATAATTAACACTCCAATAGGAGTGCAATCAACAAGTGACATAGGGAGAATGGCTTCCGAACAGAGAACTAAAACATCAAGAGGATCATAATCACGAGCATAAGTTCGGGGAATAAATCCATAATTTTGTGGGTAGTGAGTTGAAGTAAACAAAACACGGTCAAGAATAAGATGACCTGTTTCTTTATCCAATTCATATTTATTTTTGCTGCCTTTTGAAATTTCGATTAAGGCAAGGAAAGCATCAGGGGTGACTCTTGCCGCTTTTACATCATGCCAACAATGCATAATTAATCCTCCTGTAATATACTAAAAGTCATTTTATCACAAAGATAAAAAATGGGGTATGTTTCTCGGCCTATTTACATTTTCTCAATTGTCGTTCCTAGTGGGAGCAACATTAAACGGGCAAATTTAAACATTTGCAATCCACAGGGAATAAAGAGAATAGTGACACATAAAACAGCGCCCAAGATGTACATGGACAACGCTGCTTCCCAACCAAAGAAAATAGCCCATAAAACATTTAAAAACATTTTGAAACCTGTCTCTGATGTGAATTGTGGTTCATAGCCGAATGGCCATAAAGCCAAACGAGCAAATTTAAAAAATTGAAGACCAATCGGAATAAATAGAATAGTAATGCATAGCAAAACCCCAGTAATGAAGTAACTTAATGCTAACCACCACCCAACAAAAATTGCCCAAAGAATGTTACCAAAAGTTTTCATATTTTTTTCTTTCTTTCATTAAATGAAAGCCCATCGCATAAAACAATGGGCTTATTGAGATTTTAGATTTTATCGACGTTCTCTTGAAGAACAAGTCTAGCTAAATTTTTCGGTTTACGTCCAGGCTTGAGCATTCTTTCACCTGGTTTAATCGCTCCAACTGGGCAGACGAGACCGCAGAGTAAACAGCCAACACATTTATCATGGTTGCAGCTTGGGCGGCGTGTCTCTTCATTCCATTCAATGGCTTGGTGAGCACCATCGTAACAAGAGATGTAGCATCTTCCACAACCGACGCATTTATCGCTATTGATTTCAGGGAATACCTTGTAATCACGATCGAGTTCTTCGGCTGGAATGAGATTCTTATTAGCTAAGCCGACTAAATCTTCAAGATGATCGACACCTTCTTGTTCCATGTAATGAGCTAAACCATTACACATATCTTCGACGATGCGATAACCATATTGCATGATTCCGGTTGTGACTTGCAAGTTTTTACACCCGAGTAAGATAAATTCAGCAGCATCTTCCCAAGTTTCAATTCCGCCGATGCCAGAAATTTCCGCACCTTTGAGTTTTGGATGATTTCTCATCTGTTGAATGAATCGTAAGGCAACTGGTTTGACGGCTTTGCCAGAATATCCAGAAATGGATGACTTACCATTAATGATTGGTAAGCCTACTTTTTTGTCTAAATCAATGTTGATAATCGATTTAATAGTGTTAATAGCAGAGATGCCATCAGCTCCGCCTTCTAAAGAGGCGATGGCTGGATCACACATATCAGTGATATTTGGAGTCATCTTGGCCATGAACGGCAATTTGGTGGCGCGACGAACAGCTGCGCAATATTTACGGCAAAGTTCGGGGCTACTTCCAACGTCAGATCCCATCGCGTGTGAAGTCATTTGCGGGCATGAAAAGTTTAATTCAATCATGTCAGCACCAGCTTCAGTAACGAGGCGAGCTAAGACTTCCCAATCTTCTTCATTGCTTCCCATAATAGAGGCAATGAGGACTTGGTGGGGATAGTTTTTCTTTAAACGAGCAAGGTCGGCGAGATTCTCTTCAAGAGAATGCTCAGCGATTTGTTCCATATTTTTGAAACCAACAAATGGTTCGGCTTCTTTTGTTAAAGCATCAAAACGAGGTGAAACTTCATCGATGACATAATGTTTCGGTCCGATAGTTTTGAATACTACTCCACCCCAGCCTGATTCATAAGCTTTGGCGCACATGTCATAACAGTTTCCGACAGGAGAAGAAGATAAACAGAAAGGATTCGGGAATTTGACACCCATAAAGGTGATTGATAAATCTTTACGTACCATTTTATTTACCTCTTACAAATTGTTTGACAGCATAAGCGACTTCTTTACCAGTCCTCACACCCCAAACAACAGTTTTTTCTCCATGAGCAATATCTCCAGCAACAAAGATTTTGCTATTTTTAAGGTGGTTGCCTTCAAAGGTTACTTCACCGCGATTAATTTCGAGACCTAATCCTGCTGGATCAACACATTGTCCAACAGCGAGAATAATCAAATCAGCCTTAATTTTTAATTCGCTAGGAATGATGCGGTGTTTAAACTTTACAATTCCGCCGCGAGCTGTACCGACAGGAATGTATCCATCTACGATGGTAACACCTTGTTCTTGGGCTGATTTCAATTCTTTTTCACTGGCTCTAAATTCACTAAATTGTTCATAGACAACATCGGTGACATGTGGGCAACCTAAAAGTTTTAAAGTTGTCACAGTATCCATGGCGACATCGCCACCACCGATGACGAGGACATTCTCCGGAATTTTTACTTTTCCTTTACGCGATTTAACTTGTTTGAGCCAATCGACCGCTAATTTTACCTTGCGGTTATTTTCAAACATCGGTAAAACTTTGCCTTTGCTCGCGCCAATCGCAATAATAACAGCATCGTTTTCTTTTTCTAAATCTTCTAAAGAAACATCAACTCCTATACGAGTATTAAGAGCAATATCAACTCCAAGACGGACAATGCGGTTTATCTCGCAATCAACTACTGAATTCGACAAGCGATATTCAGGGATTCCATACCTGAGGTATCCTCCAGCTTGAGCGTCCTTTTCATAAATGGTAACTTTAAATCCTTCAAGGGCTAATTCAGCAGCGGCAGTTAATCCACCAGGACCACTACCAATAACAGCAACTTTTTTGCCATTTAGAGGTTTTGGCTCCCAAATTTCCATTTTGGTTGCTGCTTCAAAATCAGTGATGTATCTTTGAATTCGCCCAATATCAATGGGCTTATCAATACCACTTCGAGAACAACCATCCTGACAATATTTTTCGGTTGGGCAAACACGGGCACAAATCGCTCCAAGAGCGTTGTTAATTCTAACCGTTTCAGCAGCGCCTTTTAGATTCTTAAAGCGAACTGAACGGATGAATTTGGCTGGATCTGTTCCAGCTGGACAATGTTGTGAGCACGGAGCATCAAGGCATAGTAAGCAACGGGATGCTTCTTCCATAACTAACCGTGGGCTATACCCTGCTTCGTATTCTTCTTGGTATTTTTTGGACATTTTAGTCTCCTCTCCAAGTTAAGAACAATCTTTAGTGTTATTTTATCAAAGATACAGGCATTGTGAACATATTTTTGTTAAGTTTGTTTATCTTAAACCATCCATTTCAAGAAAATGAACAAAAAAATGAATCATTTTCGATTCATTTTTCATTTAATCGAAGAAGGAGAGATTTAGTTCATTACATCATCTTCAGTAAATATTAAGCCTTTAATTTCGTCTTTCTTTCTTCTAGAGAAAAGTTTATTGATGGTTTGGGTAACATCTAATTTATCGTGAACAACTTCATAGACAACATCGATAATAGGAAGTTCAACATGATATTTGGACTCTAATTCTTTAGCGGCTTCAAGGGCATACAATCCTTCAACAACTTGTCCAACCTCGGCAAGTGTTTTTTGTAGTGAATATCCCTTACCAAGCAAATATCCTGCCTTGTGATTACGTGAATGAACGCTGGTGGCAGTCACAACAATGTCTCCAATACCAGCTAAGCCAATAAAGGTCTTTTCGTGGCATCCCATGGCTTTGCCAAGTTTAGTGATTTCCACAAGGCCACGAGTAATAATGGCTGCTTTGGCGTTATCACCATAACCAAGACCATCAGACAGACCTGCGGCTAATGCAATGATGTTTTTCAAAGCACCGCTTATTTCTACTCCTAAAACATCCGGGTTCGTGTAGACGCGCATGGTTTCATTAGAAAAAGTATCCTGTACTACTTGAGCAATTTTGGGATTTTGACAGGCAGAGACAATAAGAGTTGGCAATCCAATCGCGACTTCTTCAGCGTGAGTAGGTCCAGAAAGAGATACATAATCAAATTCTTTTCCCAAAACATCTTCTAAAATTTCGCTCATAGTCATGAGAGTTTTTGGTTCAATCCCCTTAGCGACATTGACAATAATTTGATTAGAGTTCAAATATGGTTTGGCCAATTCTGCGGTTTGGCGAATAAAAACTGAAGGAGTGGCAAAAACGATAATTGACTTACCGTGACAGACTTCTTTTAAGTCGGTCGAAAAATGGAGATTGTCCGATAAAACGCAATTAGGAAGATTCTTGTGAAGATGGGTATTTTTTAAAACATCAATTTCCTCTTCAAAACGCGACCAAAGTGAGACCTGATGTCCACTTTTAGCGAGCATATTTGCCAAGGCAGTGCCCCAAGTGCCGGCACCTATTATTCCGATTTTTTTCAATTTAGTTTCCTCGATAGGCTTTTCTCAAAATTTCTACCATATCATCAACCATTGGTAAACGAGGATTAGCAGGTGAACATTGATCTTCATAGGCTAATTCAGCAATATTTCTTAAATGTGACTCCCAATCGGTTTCTTTAATGCCATAAGCTTCAAAATTGGGGTCGAGTCCGATTTCGCGAATCAATTTCAAAACAGCTTGGGCAAGAGATTCGACTCCTTCGGCTGGGGTGCTAGCCTTTAGACCAAGTAATTGAGCGATTTCTTGATATTTCTTATCTGCACAATAAACATTATATTTTGGCCAAACTGACAGTTTGCTAGGAACGCTACCGTTATAGCGAATAACGTGAGGGAGGAGGATTGCACAAGTATAACCGTGAACTGTGTGAAATTCCGCACCGACTTTATGAGCCATTGAATGGGCCATTCCTAAGAAAGCATTAGCAAATGCCATACCGGCAATCGTCGCTGCATTGTGCATTTTTTCACGAGCTTCTAAGTCATGTGGTCCGTCTTTAACAGCACGGGGCAAATAGTCAAAAACGAGTTTAATTGCTTTTAAGCAAAGTCCATCGGTATAATCATTGGCCATCACTGAAACATAAGCTTCAACAGCGTGAGTCAAAACATCCATACCAGTCATAGCAGTGACTTTGGGTGGAAGGTTGGTGGTAAACTCGGGATCAATAATCGCGATAGTCGGAGTTAATGAATAATCCGCTAATGGATATTTCTTGTTATTTTTCTTATCGGAAATAACGGCAAAAGGAGTGACTTCACTTCCTGTTCCACTAGTTGTCGGGATGCAAATGAGGCGTGATTGTTTTCCTAATTCAGGATATTTAAAAGCACGTTTACGAATATCCATGAATTTCTGTTTTAAATCATCAAAGTTGATTTCTGGATGTTCATAGAAGAGCCACATTCCTTTGGCGGCATCCATGACTGAACCTCCACCTAAGGCAATGATTGTGTCAGGTTTGAAAATATTCATCATTTCCGTTCCTTTGCGAACGGTTTCGATATCTGGATCGGGTTCAACGGCAGAAAACAATTGCATGACAACTTTATTGCGGCGTGAGTTGAGCATATCAGCAATCTTTTTAAAGAAGCCTAGCTCCACCATTGATGTATCAGTGACGATAAAGACTTTTGTTAAATCTTTGCAGGATTGTAAATATTGAATTGAATTTCGCTCGAAGTAAATCTTTCGAGGCACTTTAAACCATTGCACAGTATTTCTCCTTTTTCCTACTTTTTTGATATTTAATAGATTAACAGCGCTGATGTTACCACCGATGGAATTGTGGCCATAACTTCCACATCCAAGAGTCATGGATGGGAGGAAAGAGTTATAGACATTTCCAATACCACCAAAGGTGGCAGGAGAATTCCAAATGATACGCATCGCTTTGACTTTTTCACCAAATTCATCAGCCATTGCTTGCTCTTTACAGTGGATGACCGCACTATGTCCAAGGCCATAAAAAGCAACCATCTCTTCTGATCTTTCAAAGCCCTCTTTTTCGTTTTTGACTTTGAATAAAGCGAGAACTGGGGATAATTTTTCTCTGCTAATTGGCTCTTTAGCACCGACAATATTGCAATTTACAAGAAGAATGGAAGTGTCTTTAGGAACACTAAAACCAGCTTGTTCAGCAATAAATTGAGCGGTCTGCCCCACTACAACGGGGTTCAATTTGCCTAATTCAGCATCTTTATCGCCAAAGGCATAGCCAAACATATAACGAGATAATTTTACCTTTTCTTCATCATTGACAAGGTAAGCTTTGAAGCGTTTGAAAAGATTAATGGTTTCATCATAAATCTCTTCATCGACAATTGCGGCTTGTTCCGAAGCACACACCATGCCATTATCAAAAGATTTGGAAAGAACAATGTCGTTAACAGCTTGTTCGACATGACAACTTTTGTTCATATAAGCAGGGACGTTCCCCGCTCCGACGCCCATGGCAGGTTTTCCACAACTATAAGCAGCCTTGACCATCGCATTGCCACCAGTGGCTAAGATAGTTGCCACATCCGGGTGATTCATCAAAGCGCTAGTTGATTCCATGCTTGGATGCTCAATCCATTGGATGCAATTTTTTGGTGCGCCAGCAGCTTCAGCGGTTTCTTTCATCACAATTGCGGCTTGTTTACTACATTGCTGAGCGTTTGGATGGAAAGCAAAAATAATTGGGTTGCGAGTTTTTAAACATATCAGAGATTTAAAAATAACGGTTGAGGTGGGATTGGTAACCGGGGTGATACCACAGATAACACCAATAGGTTCAGCAATTTCAGTGATGCCAGTCACAGGATCATCAGAAATCACTCCGACCGTTTTGAGATGTCGCATATTATTAACTACGTATTCGCAAGCAAAGAGATTCTTGGTCGCTTTGTCTTCAAAGACACCGCGTTTTGTTTCTTCAATGGCAGCCTTGGCTAAAGAACCATGATGATCTAATCCAGCGACACTACACTTAGCGACGATATAGTCGATTTGCTCTTGTGTAAAACCTTCAAATTCCTCGAGGGCTTGCATTCCATTAGCGACTAATTCATCAACTTCTTTTTGGAAATCTGGAACTGGGGTGTTATTGACCATATTCATACCTCGCTTAAAGACACTTTGACTTTAACATGATAATAGTTTATATTTTTTTACCTTTTTCAACAACTCTATTGATTAAAATCAAACGTCTTTATATCAGGCTCGTTTCTTTATTGGACGAAATAGTTTATAGTTTCCTTATGAAAAAGTGGATATTTTTGCCAATCATACTGCTATGTTTATCTGGATGCAATTCGCTAGATAATCCTTACTCTATTCCCGTTTATCAAAACATCGATATTGAAGTGAACGAGGAGAATTCGACTTTTATTGAAGTATCTAATATAGATGTGTCATTTCTCATAAACTCCAATAGCACTTTTGCCTTATTTCTCTATTCGAAGTCCTGCAATTATTGCGAAAGCGCAAAAGAAACTCTAAACACTTATTTTAGAAATAGCAATTTTCTAATTTATTCGCACGAATATGTTCCCTTGGCTTATAGCAATCTCGTCAGCTCTTTTCCCTCAATCTTTCCGAGCCAATTTTCTAGCCCATCTCTTTACTTAATAAGCAAACAATCATTAACCTATTCTTTTCACACAAAAGTTTTATTAAGTTACAGTAAATTTCGACCTGTCGCTGATCAACATATTTTAAACTCATATATCCAAACTTTTTCTGAGCAAAGCAGCTTTGATTATATTACCGAGAATCAAAGGGATGGTTTCGTTTTTTTATATGATGGTTTAAGCATTAAATCGTTGACAATATTTAATAATGTAGTTCACCCCTTGGTGATTAAACAAAAAAAGAAATATGTCACTTTAATTAATAAAAATATACTTAATAATGATGTTTTTTTATCAATTTCACAATATTATCAAATTGATGAAGAAGCTGACAATATTGCAATTTACAAAAACAAAAATGGAGATATTGTCTCCACTTTGTATTTGCAAGATGATGGTTTGGAACTAAACTCGTTAATTAAGACTTATTTGTCTGAATAAGGCGTATACGATTCAAAGCGCGAGCAAGCGCTAATTTGGCTCGATTTTTATCGATGGTTTTATCTTCTAAATCATTTAACCTTTTTTCAGCTCTTTTTTGAGCATCAATAGCGCGCTGCAAATTTATCTCATCTGAACGTTCAATTGAATCGAGCAATAGAATAATTCCGTTTTCGTTGATATTGATAATTCCTCCACCGATCGCATATAGATAGCGAACCGAATTGATTTCGATAACCATTTTAGAAATGACTAAAGTCGAAACCAATGGGGCGTGGCCAGCCATAATTCCAAGTAAATAATCTTCGGACTGCACTTCTAAAAAAGTGGCGTTATTTCTTAAATAATGACCAAAGGGAGTATAGATATCAACGTTAAATGATTTCATATTATTCTAGGGATTTTGCCTTTTTACGAACATCATCAATTGTTCCAACATAAAGGAAGGCAACTTCTGGTAAGTCATCGGCTTTGCCTTCTAATATTTCTTTAAAGCTGCGAACAGTTTCTTCTCTTTTAACAAAAATGCCTTCGATGCTATTAAAGTGAGTCGCAACATGGAAAGGTTGAGAAAGGAAGTTTCTAATTTTTCGGGCCCTCTCAACTGTCTTTTTATCTTCATCAGAAAGTTCGTCCATACCAAGAATGGCAATGATGTCACTCAGTTCACGATATCTTTCGAGAGTCTCGATAACTTGTCGAGCAACACGATAATGCTCTTCGCCAACGATATCGGGCTCAAGAGCAGTTGAAGTACTATTGAGCGGATCAACAGCGGGATAGATTCCTAAAGCGGCAGTGTTTCGATCCAAAACTGTTTTAGCATCAAGGTGAGAGAAAGCTGTCGCAGGGGCAGGGTCGGTCAAGTCATCGGCTGGTACATAAATGGCCTGAACAGAGGTGATAGAACCATCTCTGGTCGAGGTAATTCTCTCTTGTAGTTGGCCCATTTCTGTTGCTAATGTTGGCTGATATCCAACTGCGCTTGGCATTCTACCAAGTAGAGCAGAAACTTCGCTACCAGCTTGAGTAAAACGGAAAATATTATCGATAAAAAGTAAGACATCGGTGTGCTCATAATCGCGGAAATACTCCGCCATCGTCAAAGCGGAAAGTCCCACTCTCATACGAGCTCCTGGTGGCTCGTTCATTTGACCAAAGCATAAGGCGGTTTTGCTCAACACTCCAGATTGTTGCATTTCACGATATAAATCATTGCCTTCACGGCTTCTTTCGCCGACTCCAGCAAAGACGGAAATACCACCTTTTTCTTGGGCAATATTGCGCATTAATTCTTGAATTAAAACTGTTTTTCCAACACCGGCTCCGCCAAATAGACCGATTTTACCGCCACGAATGTAAGGGCAAAGTAAATCTATTACTTTAATTCCAGTCTCAAAAATTTCCGTTTTGACTGATTGATCTTTCAATTTTGGAGGAATACGGTGAATTGACATTTTCTTAATGCCTTCAAGAGCTGGTAATCCATCAATTGGCTCACCCAACACATTAAACATGCGTCCTAAGGTTTTTGTACCCACAGGAACAGTAATTGGACTTTCAGTAGAAATTACCTCTTGCCCGCGGACCAAACCTTCGGTTGGGCCCATCGAAACAGCACGAACGACATCTCCACCGACATGCTGAGCGACTTCCACTACTAGCTTACTGCCATCCTTCAAAGGGATTTCTAAAGCGGTCAAAAGTTCTGGCAAATTCTCATTTTGAAATTTGACATCCACAATTGGACCAATAACTTGGCTAATTTTTCCTTTGATAAGTTTCTTTTCCATCGTTTTTTCCTCCTATAGAGCTTTCGCAGAAGCGACAATCTCCGTAATTTCTTGGGTAATTGAGGCTTGGCGAGCTTTATTAAATTCGATATGCAAATTGTCTAATAATTCTTCGGCGTTTTCGGTAGCGTTTTCCATCGCATTTCGACGAGCGGCATGTTCACACACTTCTGACTCCAATAACTTGCTAAAAATGATTGATTTCAGATAGAGGGGAAGAAGACTATCCACCAGTTTTTGAGGTGTCGGCTCCAATATTGGAGCAAATTCTAATTCACTATTCTCTACAGGCTTCTTTACTGGGAGAATAATGACGTCTTTAGCGAGAAAGACGAAAGAGTTTTTAAAAGATGAATAAATAAGATGAATTTCTTGATATCGCCCACTAGTAAAATTACCAATAACAAAGTTAGTCAATTGACGAATAATGGCTTGATCAGAAATTGAATGATAAGACGAAAAATCTTCAATTAATGTAAATTTTCCATCCTTAAAATGGCTTAGACCTTTTTTGCCCAAGATAATCGCCTCATCGTTTGATTTTAATGAGACTTCTGCGATTTTAAAAATATTCGTATTGTATGCCCCACATAGCCCTAATGTGGAAGAGACAATGATGTATAAATTCTTGTTGTTTTTTGTTTCTGGTGTGGGATTGATCAAAGGGTTTTTGACTTTGTTAGCAAATCGTAAAACATCCGAGGTTATTCTCTCAATTTCAGAAGAATAGAGTCGGTTGATGAACATCTTATTCTTCCATTTTTTGAGTTTTACGCTCGAGACAAGTTTCATCGCGCTAGTTACTTTTAAAGCGCCATTAACTGTTTTGATTCGTTGTTTTATCCGATTGATTTGCTGTGACATATTGTTTTATTTTTCTTTAGTAATAGCGAAATATTCTTCGATTGAAGAATGAAGTTTGCTCTCGATTTCTGGTTTAATGGATTTATCTTTATCGATGGCATTGAGCAATGCTTTGTGACTTGTTTCAATGTAATGAAAGCTGTCGGCAAGTACATGCTGGACTTGATTGGGATCTATTTCGTCTAAATAACCATGTTTAGCAATAAATAAGTCGAAAACTTGATGAGATAAAGAATAGGGTTGGTATTGATTTTGTCTCAAGACACGCATTAATACTTCACCATGCTTTAACACTTTTAGGGTACTTGAATCCAAGTCACTACCAAACTGGGCGAAACTCTTCATTTCTGAGAAGCTTGCTAATTCAATTTTTAATGATTTGGTCACTTGTTTCATCGCTTTGAATTGAGCGTCTCCGCCAACTCGAGAAACTGAGAATCCACTATCAATGGCTGGGCGTTGTCCAGCATTGAATAAATCGGTGTTCAAAAAGATTTGTCCATCGGTAATTGATATAACATTGGTTGGAATATAGGCCGAGATATCACCAGATTGAGTTTCGACGATGGGCAGAGCGGTGAGAGATCCTCCACCGTATTTTTTGTCGAGTTTACAAGCTCTTTCCAATAGACGACTATGAAGATAGAAAACATCGCCTGGGTAAGCCTCTCTTCCAGGAGAGCGTTTAAGAAGCAAGGATAATGCTCGATAACTGACGGCGTGTTTACTTAAGTCATCGTAGATAATCAGAACATCTTTTCCTTGGTGCATCCATTCTTCACCAATCGCGCATCCTGCATAAGGAGCAATATAAAGTAAAGGAGCAGGTTCGCTGGCTGTTGCAGCGACCACAACGGTGTAATTCATAGCGTCGTATTTCTTTAAACGGTCTACAATTTGAGCAACGGTAGAATTTTTCTGACCAATTGCTACGTAGATACATAAGACATCCTTATCTTTTTGATTGATAATCGTGTCGATAACAATCGCGGTTTTTCCCGTTTGACGGTCACCAATAATAAGTTCTCGTTGTCCTCTGCCAATAGGAATCATTGAATCGATAGCTTTGATGCCGGTTTCAAGAGGAGTGTTGACACTTTCACGCATAATGACTCCAGGAGCAATCACTTCAATTGGGCGATGCTTGGTGGTTTTGACTTCACCGAGACCATCGATTGGCTGTCCAAGAGAGTTGACGACTCTACCGAGCATTTCATCTCCAACAGGGACTTCCATAACTTCTTTGGTGCGTTTAACAGTGTCACCTTCTTTAATTAAAGAATCATCGCCTAAAAGAACGACACCAACTTGATCGGTTTCTAAGTTCATCACCATGCCATAAATGTCATGTGGGAATAAAAGAAGTTCACCAAGCATAGCTTGATCTAATCCGTAGACGATGGCAATCCCATCCCCCACTGATACAACAACCCCCACATCACTACTTTCGATTTCGTGATGATAGTTTTTAATCTGTTCTTTAATAAGAGCACTGATTTCATTCGCATTAATTTTCATGGAAGCGATCCTCCTTTCCTAAAAGGCTATTTTTAATATTTTCAATTTTCCCGCTGATTGATCCATCATAGATGTGACTGTTGATTAAGACTTTTACGCCACCAACAAGGCTTGGATCAATTTGATTGCTTAGTTCAATGGAACATTTTTCTAATTGAGCAATTTTTTCTTCGATTCGGTGTTTGTCCTCTTCGGTAATTGGAATAGTAGAATAGAGAATTCCTTCTTTTATTCCTCGATGCTCATTGCAATAGGAATTAAAGCTGTCGAGAATTTCCAATATAAACTTCGCTCGGTTGTTACGACAAATAATTTTCAAGAAGTTTTTGATATCTTCATCAATGCCGGGGAAATTCTTATCAATAATCTCCATCCTGCTGGTCAAAGAGAGAAAAGACGAATCAAGAACAGTGATAAAATCAGCATTTTTAAGTAAAATGCTTCTTAATTCTTTCACTTCTTTTTGTCGTTTTTCAACAATTTCTTGTTCTTTAGACAAAGAGAACAAAGCTAATCCATAAGATGCGGCAATTTCATTCATACTAGTTTAATTTCTCGATAAAATCTTCTGCCAGTTTGGCATTATCCTTTTCGTTTACTTCGCGCTTGAGAATTTCTTTACTAGCCGCTAGAGCGACAGTCACCATCTCGCGGCGTATTTCTTCCAAAGATTCTTCTTTCGACTTTTGAATATCTATTTCAGCCTCTTTTTTGAGCTTGGAAATATTCATTTTGGTTTCTTCTTCGAGCAGTTGTCTCTCTTTCAAGGCTTCTTTATTAGCTTTAGTAATAATTTGCGAAGCCTCTTTTTTGGATGATAAAACTGCCTCTTGAGATTGTTCGAAGTTTTGCTTGGCAAGAGCTTTATCTTTTTGACTATCTGAAATATTGTTTTCAATATAATCGGCTCTCTTTTTAAGCATTTTTTTAACTGGCTTATAGGCCACAAAAAAGAAAATCAAAATAAGGACCAATAAGGAGCCTAACTGAGTAACAAGAGATGGCCAAGAAGGGATTAATTTTTCATCAATATCGTTGAAAAGATCTCCTAAACCACCACTGAGAACTAATATACCAATGTATTCATTCATGACAAAAACTCCTTTTTAACCGAGGAAAATACAAAGAATTGAGACAAGAAGCGAATAAATCGCGGTTGTTTCAACAAGGGCACAAGCCAAAATCATGCTGTTGCGAATTGTACCGGCTGCTTCAGGATTACGTGAAATGCCATCAATCGCACGAGCACAAACTAAGCCTTCTCCAATTGCGCTAGGCATAACGCCCCAAATCGCGATGGCTGCTGCAAGAATGTTCATATGTTTTTACCTCCTTTCCTGATTAATTTTACATCAGAAGATGCAACTTCATCTTCATCGGGAATTTCTTGGCCAATAAAAATCGTGGTCAAAGAAATAAAAATTGTGGTTTGAATCAATGCGGAAAATAAATCGAAATAGAGATGAAGAAATGGAGCGATTAAAGGAGCGATGAAAATTCCGCTCCAGTCTGCAGGAATAAAAAATCCAAAAACCATGGTCGATAAATTTTCCAATGCATAGTAGACAATATTCATCAAGACATAGCCTGACAAGGCATTGCCGAATAGACGAAGAGTTAATGATAATAAAGGCGCCCACATAGATAGCAAGTTGATGGGTAAGAAAACAGCAAATGGTTCAACATATCTTTTAAAATATCGCCATTTCTTATATCTCAGAGAGATAAAATGAATCGTGAAGAACGAAATCAAACCTAAAGATAACGGAACAGCCATATTTGTAATTGGTGAAGGCAATCCTGTTAATCCAAAAATAAATGATATAAATAGATAAATGGCAATGGCCATGATGAAACCACCAAAGCCCGACAATTTTGTTCCAATCAAATTCTTGGTAAAATTATCAAAGAACTCAATTCCAATCTCGGCAAGAAAAAGTAAACCTTTTGGCTTTTTCAAAGGATCATGAAAATGAGCCATAATTCCAATCACAATAGAAAGGATAATAATGATACCCATCACGATTAAAGAGGATATGACCTCGGCTGAAATTTCAAGTTTGAAAAAGTTATCAAACATGGAGAGTGTCCTTCTTTTGCAAAGCCGTTAAAATCAGCAAGACAAATAGGGGATAAAGGTATCCGCCTATAAGAGAAAAGATGTTAAAGATTTGGATATTTTTTTCATAATATAGCCACCCCACTAAAACAATAGCTAGGGCGAGAATAACGAAACGGACCACCATGACAATAATGTTTCCTATTCCTTTGGAGTTGCTTTTTGTTCTTCGCTCAAGCAAACCCAATGCAAAATAGCCAATGATGTTAATGCTCGCTCCAAGAATCAACCCAAGGGGTATATCGAGGTGGCCGATGAAAAACAAAAAGGCAAGGGCAAGAGTAAAAAAGGCTAAGAGAATCAACGAACAGATAGTCACACGAAAATAGATATTTAGTTTATTAAATTGCTCTTTCATTCTTACTCTTTTACTTTAATCCTCTTCAAACGAGTGACTTCGGCGATACCATCTTTACATTTTAGAGTAACTTCTCCTTCAATTAATGGAGAGAGATATTCGCGGAATTCCTCAGACATACGAGTATTATCTACGACCATTGAATCAGGAATACGAGCTTCCGCATTAGCCACTTTATTCAAATCGGCTAATTCATAATTTATGATATAAGGATGAGTGGAAATTCTTTTGAAGACCACCATTTTTCCCGTAATTCCTTGTAAGGCGGTTTGGACAGCGATTTCACCAGTGCGAACAGCTTCATTTCGATCGGTCAAAGAAATAAAAGCTGGAAATGCTCTTTGGGTAAGCGAAAGTTCAACTGAACGAGTGGGAATATTTAAACGATCTTCAACGATATTACATAAGTCAGCGGCTGCTCCGCCTAGTTGAGCGTGACCAAAGCCATCCACTCGCACACGCGACATATCACGTGGAAAAACGATTCCTTCGGAGATAGCAACCAAGGCGTATCCTTTTTCTTCGTAGATTTTTTTGACATCAACTAAAAATTGTTCAAGATCAAATGGACGTTCGGGAATATAAAATAAATGAGGTCTTGTATCTTCAGGAAGTAGATCTGGAGCGGCAGTTAACCATCCAGCGTTGCGGCCCATGATTTCGATAATGTGAATTTTGCCTTTTTTGAAGCACTTAGCGTCCATAGCAAATCCGTTAATTGCGTTGATGACAAATTTAGCAGCGCTGGGGAAACCTAAAGAGTGATCAGTGCAAGCTAAATCGTTATCAA
>CAYFSI010000007.1:0-35302 GCA_964345825.1 uncultured Staphylococcaceae bacterium
AATCAGAACAATTTATAGTTAATTAAAATAGGTCCAATTTCTGGGGCGCACTACAACAAGCGTTTGAAACAGCGCCAAAAAGCCGGTCTAGGTACTGCCCGGACCTGTTTTGGTATTCAAACGTATCTTATAAACGGAAGTAACATGAATTATTTCCGATAAAAACTATTGGTCATTATTATTGATTTTCATCATCATATCGTAATGGCTTTGTTGCCCCGAAAGTTCAAATATTCTTTTAAAAACAATTGTATATTTACCAATTAGTTCGTCAGTGATAACTATATTGTAGTCATCTGGAATGAAGTGAGAGCTGTCATTGACGCACGAAAGCAATGATTGACATAAGCATTTGTCTTCTCCATCGAATTTGCTTATCAGCTTTTCATAATCTAGCCCGCCAAGGATGTTGAAATAATATTCTAGAATTCTCCTCATGGTGTTAAAAATGGTTCCTTTTGTTTTTTGCTGATTATTTTCTCTAATTTCAGACCATAAAAGTTCATATGTGGTGCTAATTGGGTTCTCTTCAAACGTTTGAACAAACGAAGCTGAATCCTTTTTACCAACCAAAAAATATAAAGTGTTATTGTTTGTGAATTGAGGTTTGGCTTTTCGTGATCTATAAGTTACCTCTTTCAAAAAATAAACATTATGGGTCAAAATAAAAACTTGTTTAATTCCATTCAGACCATGCAAGCAATCGTCAATGATTTTTTTAACTAAGGTACTTACAATAAAAAGAATGTTACTGTCGAGTGAAGAAATTGGGTCGTCAATGACGATAAGTCTGTCGCCTTTTATTCCACTTTTATCAAGCGTTCCTTTAACGAGTTGGAAAAAATATAAAAAAGAAATAAATCTTTGTTCTCCTTCACTTAACGAATTTCCAACAGATGAACCGTCTTTTCGAACAACTTTATAACTACTTTCGTCGTTCATTCTAAATGAAAAATCATCAAATCCAAATGATGATAATATTTTGTTCATCTCTTCAATCGTGTTCGATATGCCGGACATTGAAGAACGCAACTTGGCTGATTCCTTTTTAATCTTCTCAATCTTTGTATCAAATCCGCTTACTGTATCACCAATTGCCTTTCGACCTTTATCTAGTCCATTGGACTTTTTGAGATACTCCCCTACAATTTTGCTTGTCCTATCAAAAAGCAAATCAAACACTTTATTTTTTAACTTTGTTTTCTCTGATTCAAGGTTGTTGGCCTTATCATTGTTGGCAGATACCTGTCCTAATATCTCTGAAATTTGATTATTAATATCTGCTAAAAATGGATCGGAATCATCTAGTACAAATACCAATGATGGCGATTCGATCTTTTTATCTATTATTTGGATATTCTTCGATATCAATAATTCAAACGACTTCTTTTTCTCCCTTAGTACTTCAACATCTGTGAAATTTCCATAAGCATCTACGACTCTATCTACTTCACTCAGAATAAGCGAAGCATTTTGATAATATTGTTCCTTCGCCCCCTTGATTGCATTAACAATTTCATTATAACTTTCATCAAACAATTGATTGAGCATGCTAAGTGTATCTTCTGGTATTGTTTGCTGGCAAAAAGGGCAAAGTCCGTCCGTTTGTTTGGTAAATTCAAGTCCTGTTTTAACCCAATCTGAATTGTTTATCTTTCCAACTAAGTTCGATATTTGTAGCCCGCTTCTTCCGGCTATCTTTTCGCTCAAGAACTCTAAGCCTTTGATTTCTTTTAAATTGATATCTGTGTTAACTGAAATAATTGAAATCGGCTTTATATCTTTTAAATACAAAATTTCATAATCGCTTTTTAAGGTTTCAATTGAACAAGTTTTCTCACTTGAGTGCTTTAAAGATTTACATAAATTTGCAAATGTTTCCTTGTTGCCTACATAACCTTGGAAACAATTCCTAAACATTCCATACAATTCATTTTTATAAGTCCAGCATTGAGCAAAAAAAGATTTTTGGCACTCTTCTATCTCTTTATCAATCTTTTCTAGAGCTTGTAAACTCTTTTTACGTTCTCCATCGTTATTGTTAATCTCAGTTTCGTTGTCGTTGAGTTGCTTAACGATATCGTTTGAATCTTTACCTAATGTAAAAATACCTCTAATCGTTGAGTAGTTATTGAAGTTAATATCAACAAAATCTTTGTTATAAACCAAATTTTCAATATCTGTTCCATCCGTCTTAAAAGAGCAAGATTGAAAAGATGATGGATTTTGCAAATATCTGCTAATTGTTGTTTTCCCGGTACCGTTGCTTCCATAGAAAAAACTAATTTGTTTAGGGAAAAACGTTACTTCATTTTTAAATGAAGCTACACCATTGATATTAATCTCTTTTATCATGCCAAGTCCTCCAAATATGTTCCCAATGTCGCACTTTTAACATAATTCATAACCAAGTCGTTTATTTACCTAAATCTTACTGCAAAAGTCACTTATTCACAAAATATCCAATGCCACCAACATACCACCAACAGGACAATGAACTACTTCTTTAACACTAAAGCAACGACCGTCTCGACGTGACATGTAAAAGGAAACATATCGACTGGCTGAACAAAAGTGACCTCGTATTTCTTCTTGAGATATTCAAGGTCCCTTGCTAATGTCTCAGTATCACAGGAAATATAAATGATTTGTTCTGGTTCACGTTTTAATAATGATGAAAGAAACTTCTCATCACTTCCTTTTCTCGGAGGATCCATGATGACGATATCTAATTGACCAGGATATTCATTAATAAACTTACTCGCATCATCTTCAAAGAACTCTATATTCTTTATATTGTTGTTTTTTGCGTTCTCTATGGCGTTAATGTGGGCTTGGTGGACTATTTCCACGGATATTACTTTTTTGGCCCTCTTCGCGGCAATTAGACCGATTGTTCCTACGCCAGAATATGCATCAAGAACAACCTGATTGCTATTAATATCGATTAGATCTAATGCGGTCTTATATAAGACTTCGACTTGAACGGGGTTCACCTGATAGAAACTGGATGCTGAAATATTGAAAGTAAGACCGAGAATATCGTCTTTGATGAATCCTTTCCCGTATAACACCTTTTCTTTTTGCCCCAATATAACATTTGTGTGCCTACTGTTAACGTTCTCCACAATTGTGGTGATTTCAGGGTGTAGTTTTACTAACTCATCAATGAAGTTTCTTTGGCCCGGGAAGTTCATTTCCGTGACGACGAGAACCACCATGAGTTCGTCATAGTGATGACTAGTTCTAATCAAGACATAGCGAAGTAAACCAGTCCCATTATTTTCGTTATAAATAGTGATTCTATGTTTCTTTAATAAGTTTTTGATTGTTCTTAAGATAGGCGCGGCTTTCTTATTTTCAATTATGCATTCATCAACCGGGATGATGTCATGGCTGTTCTCTTTATAGAAGCCATAAATAATATTACCGAATCGATCTTTACCAAAAGGCATCTGGACTTTGTTCCTATAATGATATGGCTCTTTCATACCAATGCATGGTTTAACCACTACATTCTCAATATGAGCAATACGCTTCAATGCATTTTCCACTCTTTTGGTCTTAATAACTAATTGAGCGGGATAAGCGAGTTGTTGATACTGACAACCACCACAGGCGGTACAAATCTTACATTTTGGTTGAATACGGTCTTTGCTCATGGTTAATAGTTTTGACACTTTGCCAAAATAGACACCCGCTCGTTGATAGAGGAGTTTAATTTCCGCTTCTTCGCCCACGAAAAGGCCATCGACAAAAATGATGTCTCGACCATTTTTAACGACACCTTTGCCTTCGGAAGATATATCTAAACATTTGCCTTTAATAATTCTATTAATCATGCCGTTAACATTTTACAGCAAAAAAGGAACAATACACTAGTGATATGATGGATATTATATATTTGCATTATTCTTATTTGCATGTGCTAATTTGTGCGACCGAATCATCACGATAACAAAGGCAATCAAGTAAACAATTGAATAATAATAGTTTGCAATAAAGAAGGGGTGCAATATTAAATCGCCATTCGCTGAAGTTGTGATGAAATGGCGTACACCATTAAACCACTCAGTTGATAAAGCTGGTCTATTGTTAATGGCGTTGATTATTTCTTCATCATCTCTTGAATGAAAGCAACTTCAATAGCATCATCTAAGCGAGGAAATAATTGTTCGCCTTTATTGACTTTGATATCGCCAACAATTCCAAACTTATAAACGTTCTCGTATTTTCTTAATTTTTCATCTAATCCAAGTTGATCAAACAGCTTATCGCTGGCGGTTACTAAGACTGGCTTTAAGAGCATACCGGCGATGAAAATGGCGTTAGCGAGATGGTTCATCACACTAGCAAGATCTTTTTGTTTATTTGGATCCTTCGCTAAAGCCCATGGGGCAGTTTCATCGATGTATTTATTGGCTCTTGTGACAATTTCATTGGCCGCTATAATCGCATCGGTAATCTTTAAATCATCTAGAAGTGTTTCGTAATTTTTGACTGATTTTTCGCAAATTCCTTCTAAATCGCCATCAAATGCAGTTATTTTGCCTTGGTAAACAGGAATAACTCCATCGAAATATTTATTAATCATGCTGACTGTTCTATTAAGTAAGTTACCTAATGAGTTAGCGAGATCCATATTGATTCTCTCAACGAATTGTTCAGGAGTGAATTGACCATCTTGACCGAATATTACTTCTCTCGCCAAATAGTATCTAACCGCATCGACTCCATAACGTTCAATGAGAGGGAATGGATCGACAACGTTGCCTTTGGATTTACTCATCTTGCCATCTTTCATCATCAACAAACCATGGATGAATTCACGATCAGGAAGACGAAGACCGAGGGACATTAAGAACATCGGCCAGTAAATTGCGTGGAATCGCGTGATATCCGCTCCTAGGATATGAATGGTTTCTGATTCTGGGTCTTGCCAGAACTTTTCAAATAACTTAGGGTGATCACTATCGTATCCTAAGGCGGATATGTAGTTAGTTAAAGCATCAAGCCAAACGTAGACAACGTGTTTTGGGTTCTCTTTTACTGGGATACCCCATGAGAAAGAAGTGCGGGAAACACATAGATCTTCTAAGCCTGGTTTAATAAAAGTATTAATCATCTCATTCTTGCGAGATTCAGGGGTGAGGAATTTGGGATTCTCATTATAGAACTTTAAGAGTTGATCAACATACTTGGAAGTTTTAAAGAAATAAGCTTCTTCTTCGGCGGTTTGAACTTCTCGGTGGCAATCAGGGCAAAGGTGTTGTTCACCAACTTGAGTTTCAGTCCAGAAAGCTTCGCATTCTTTGCAATACCAACCTTCGTATTTGCCGAGGTAGATATCGCCTTTATCTAACATATAGCTGAATATGTCTTGCACCACTTTGGTGTGTCTATCTTGGGTGGTGCGAATAAAATCATCGTTGGAGATATCTAAGGCTTCCCAAAGTTTATAAAAGCCTTCGACAATACCATCGACAAACTCTTGAGGAGTCTTACCGGCTAAAGCGGCGTTCTTCTCAATCTTTTGTCCGTGTTCATCCGCTCCAGTAAGGAAGCGGCATTCAAAACCACGGAGTCTTTTATAACGAGCGAAAACATCCGTTAAAGTTGTGCAGTAAGCATGTCCAATATGAAGTTTTGCACTGGGATAGTAGATTGGGGTTGTGATGTAAAATCTTTTTTTCATGGCAAATGAGCCTCCTAAAATAAAACCGGCTTAAACCGGCTTTTAAATTTGCTTATTTATTCTCGTCTTTGTCTAAGTTGTATTTGCGATTGAAACGATCAACACGGCCGTCAGCTTGAACAAATCTTTGCTTGCCGGTGTAGAATGGGTGGCAATTGGAACAAGTATCGACTTTGATTTCCTTGAGAGTGGATCCCACTTCGAAGGTTGTACCGCAGCTGATGCATGTCACTGTTGAGCGATGTGTTTCTGGATGAATTCCCTTTTTCATAACTTTTTTTCTCCTTCCGCCTTGGACTGTATGTTGCCCAAAGTAAGTTTGCTTTTAGATACTATCATATCTATTGATTAAATATCAAATCTTTTGTGTTTCTTAACTCTTGTTAACAAGTAGAGGTTTTAAATGATGATTATTTCTTAATCGTTAAATAGGTACTCCCGGGAATGGCTAATCCGGCAAAGAGGAGACTAACCAAACCAACAGAACGAACTGCGGATAAAGTATCTTCTCGAGCAAAATTAATGACTGATAAGATGACAATGGTTAGGGAAAGAACCGCGATTAAGGCTAATGCAATATATGAATATAGATGGGACCGATCAGAGTGTCTTGAACGAATAATAAAGACAAGTGACGCAACAATCGCACAAACTAAAACAAAATTAAGAATTCCAATTGCGATGTTAAGGCCGCCACCTTGTTGAATGCCGGTGACACCATAAAAAGCGGAGGTCAGCAAAAACCCTATTAGAGGAAGCAATATCCTTGGATATCTATCATAAGAGGTAAAAGAGGTGACAAAAGATTTTAGGTGAGACATAATCGACCTCCGAGATTATTTTCAGTATAGACTAATGCATTAAAATTCCGTTATTTATTTGTTAAATTTGGTTATGAAATCAGTGAGCAGGGTATAGTAACGATTGTAATCATCAACTGCACATAAGCCATGCATCGTGCCAAGAAAAGTAACTGTTTCGCGATAGATATGTTTGGGAAGGGCGTTGGCTAGTTTTTCCATCGATGAGTAAGGGACCATTTGATCTTTATCACCTTGGATGAACAAAATTGGCAAATGACAGTGTTTTAGGGCATTAACCGGTGAGTCTTTTTTGATATCTAAACCATAGAATAGTTTTAAATTAATATAGGCGCTGGTCATGAAGATGGAGGCAACAAACTTGCCCATCCTCATTTGACTAGAATCTATAAAGGCATCATAGATACTGGTAAAACCAGCATCAGCGATTAAGCACTTCACTTGGGAAGGTAAATCATACTTATTAATTAATGAAACAGTTCCCGCTCCCATGGACATACCATAAAGGACTATTTCAGCTTCTTCATCGTGCTTAATAACATAATCAACCCAGCTGAATAAATCGCGAGATTCTCTGATACCCATCGTACATAATTTGACATCACTATCCCACTGGGCTCTTTGTTCAATGCAAAGAATGTTATAGTTTTGTTTTTCGTAGATATCTCTTAAGACTTTTGTCTCTTCGTCAGGAGAACCAGCCCATCCATGAACATAGATAATATACTTATGGCTTGGTTGAGGATTAATCGCATAATGAGCGTTCAGTTTCTTTTTGTCGAAAGACTTAATGGAAACGGTGCGGAAGATATCTTCATTATGGAACCATTCAAGATCAACTTGGTTGTAGAAAGGATTGTTCGGTTGAGAGGCGTTGTATTTAAAGATTTTTTTAATTGATTTTTTCGATAAAAAGGCTTGAATGACAAAAGCTCCTGGCAGAAGATATAGCCCAAATAGAACAAGAAGGCTACCAACGACGATTAAGAGAATAAAATACCATTCCATATTTTTACCAGTAAACAAACTATATCACATTTATAAATGTTAAAAAAAGGATGTCGCTTACGACACCCTTAAGTTAATTAAGCCAGTAGCTTATTTATCGTGGACGAATAAGGCCATGACCGCTTTGGCGGTATGGATACGGTTTTCCGCTTCTTGATAGACAACCGATTGTGGTCCATCAATGACAGAATCTTCGACTTCGTTGCCACGGTCAGCTGGTAAAGCGTGCATGTATTTGCATTGTGGTCCAGCGAGCTTCATCATCGCTTCGGTACACTTCCAACCAGTTAAGGTCTTGATGTAATCGTCGACGACTTCAGTAGATTCGTTTTTGACCCATGAACCCCAGTTCTTGGGGAAGACGACATCCGCGTCTTTGAAGGCTTCTTCCATATTATGAGTAATGCGGAAGGAACCACCATTCTCTAAAGCATTCTTCTTCGCTTTTTCAACTGCCCAGTCTGGCATATCATATCCTTCTGGATAGGCAATGGTAACATCCATCGCATAGCGAGGGAATAATAAGATTTGAGAGAGTGGAACAGAGATTGGTTTCTTGTGGCTGGTAGCATACGCCCAGATAATGGAAACCTTTAAGCGCTTTGTGGTGGGGAATAATTCTTGCATGGTCATTAAATCAGCAAGAGCTTGCATTGGGTGATATAAATCACATTGTAAGTTGATGATTGGGACGGTTGACCATTTCGCCATTTCACGGAGGTATTTGTTGCCTAAACCCCAGTTGCAATAACGGCAAGCGATCATGTGTCCAAAGCTGGATAGGATGGTAGCGGTATCTTTAGCGGATTCACCATGTGAGATTTGCATCATCGAGGTGTCTAAGAAAGTTGCGTGGCCACCTAATTGGGCCATACCACTTTCAAAGGAGTTTCTCGTTCTGGTTGATTGTTCAAAGAACATCAAGAAGCCAGTCTTACCGACTAACCATTGAGTTGGTTCGTTGCGGTAGAAGGCAGCTTTTAAGTCACTGGAGACTTTAAGCATGAGATCGATTTCTGGTTTGGTAAACTCTTCAAGAGTAATCAAGTGACGGCCGGCAAATTTTGAAGCAATTTTTTCCATAAATTTAGTTTTCCTTATTTACTTTTTTTAAATTTTCGAGATAAAGTCCAGGAATAACAGCATAGAGAGCTGCGCAGATGACGAGATCTTCTTTTCTCGTCTTCTCATTTGGTGCGTGAGCTTCTTTTTCATCGCCAGGTCCAAAGCCTAAGCATGGAATGCCATAGCGACCCATGATACTCACACCATTGGTTGAGAATGTCCACTTATCAATGATGGGATCTTTCTTGAAGAGTTTTTGATATCCTTGTTTGAGCGATTGCACATAGATGGATTCTTCAGGAATGACCCAGGTTGGGAAGTAGCATTCAGTTGGGTAGCGGAGACCAGTATAAGCCGGCCTTTCATATTGATACATTGTGACTTCAGCGTTAGCGGCTTTAACAGCAGGGAGATTTTGGATTTCTGCGATAGAAGTCTTATCATTTTCTCCCACCGTTAAGCGGCGATCAAGGCTGATCCAGCATCCATCTGCCACAGCGCAACGGCTGGGTGACTTATGGAAGATTTCCGAGATAGTGACGGTGCCTTTGCCAAGGAATGAATCATAGGCTAATCCTTCCTTATTGAGCTGTTCAATTTGCTGAATGATGGGAGCCATCTTGTAGATAGCATTGTCTCCTCTTTCCGGAGCACTGCCATGGCAGGACACGCCACGAACACTGACTTTGATTTCCATACGACCGCGATGTCCGCGATAGATACGGCAACTAGTTGGTTCAGTCGAGACGACGAATTCTGGTTTTAATTTATCTTCTTTGATAATGTACTGCCAGCATAGTCCGTCACAGTCTTCTTCTTGAACGGTTCCCGTGATTACGAGGGTGTAGTCATCTTCAAGGCCTAAGTCTTTGATGATTTTGCCAGCGTAGACCATGGAAGCCATGCCACCTTCTTGGTCAGAAGCACCACGTCCGCCAATGTGGACGTCATCTTCGTATCCTTCATATGGGTCAAAATTCCAGTTCTTTATTTCTCCGATACCGACGGTATCAATGTGAGCGTCAAAAGCGATGATGTGTTTACCATGTCCGATGTATCCGAGGATATTGCCCATTGGATCGATAACCACTTTATCAAAGCCAACTTTTTCCATCTCTTCTTTGATGCGGAGAACAACTTTCTCTTCATCGCAAGATTCACTTGGAATACGGATCATATCACGAAGGAATTTGGTCATGTCAGCCTTATAGGACTGAGCTTTGGCTAATACTTGTTCGAAACTAATTTTCATCTTAAATTTCCTTTCCTCTTACGGACTTAATCTTTTCATCATAAGCCTTAATTTTGTTATATTCTTCTTCCCAAAATTCAGGGTGTCTCATGGCATCGAGATATTCTTGTTTATATCCAAACTTGAGCCAATCATATTCTTTTCTCTTGAAGAGTCTTTCTTTTTCCTCTTGGCCACGAGTGTCGAGAATACGGCAGGTAGAGGCTCCAAGGAAGATATCTTTGAACCAACGGTCTAAGACGTGATCAGTGACTTCTAGTTCACGTTCATGGAGATTTTCCACGACAGAATCATAACGGTCGAATCCGTCAGTAGCGATGGTAACGACATTGTCGTCTGGTCCGAGTTTGAGATACTTAGCCATCTTGATCGCTCCGATGATGTTGCAGATGCCAGAAACTCCAAAGAGTTCTTTCATTCCTTCAGCGACTTTTCGGTCGATGCCATGTTCAACAAGGACATCGGTTCCGGAATGAATTACTTCGAGACCGCGGACACAGTCATCATCGTGAATTTGGACGATGAAGTCAGTGGTCAAGACGTTGTGAATTAAGGTAATCATCTTATCTCCAATACCTTCGATACGATGTTGGCCTAAGCCATCATCGGTGAGGGTGGAGCATTCATGTGGTTCAAGAGCGGCAATCTTACATTCAGGGAAAGCTTTTTTCATCTCATCTCCGGCAGCGAGAGTTCCCGCTGAACCAGGAGCGCTGGTGAAGCAGGCGATACGGCCATTGCCAATACCTTTGACAGCTTCGATAGCAGAGTTACCTGTCACATAGCGATGGAAACGATAGTTTGGTAATAATTCAAATTGCGCGAGTGTCGCGTTCATTGGATTCTTTTTGAGTTCATAGGTTCTTTCAAGAGTTAAAATAACATCTGATTCAGAACCAGGAGTTAAATCAAGTTTGGCTCCATATTTACGGATTCGCTCGTATCTTTCCTTGGACATGTTGTCAGGCATGATGACAATAGCGTCATATTTCATCAAATTAGTGATGTAGGAAACACCGATACCGAAGTTGCCGGTTGATGGTCCTAAAATTGTGTGTTTACCGGGTAAAATAGTCCCGTCAACACATCCCTCGATTAATGTGGCGTAAGCAGGGCCCACTTTATGAGATCCAGAAGGGAAATATTTTCCGAGCATCACGACGATATTGGCATCCACGCCCGTCAGTGCTTTAGGAAGAACAATTTTCCTCACTTCACCTTTACCACCATTCTTCCATCCAATGTTGAAGAGGTTGATGGGGTCGAGCTCATTTTCCTTGAGAGCTTTTTCCGCTTCTTTTCTTACTTTTGGATCTTGATGTTCCGGATGAAGCATTTCATCATAGGTTGGACCAAATGGAATTTTTGACATAACTTAATTCTCCTTTTCCTTTTGTTTTAAATACTTATCTAAGGTCTCTAAGTCTGGTTTCATTGGCAAGGGGGGAATGATGACCTTTTGAGCATTCGCCGGATCTTTCAATCCGTTCCCTGTCACAATGAAGGTCACTGATTCCTCCTTCGGAATGATGCCTTCTTTGACGGCTTTTATGAGTCCCGCAAGCGATGCGGCGGCGGCTGGTTCAGCGAAGATACCTTCGCTTCTTCCCAAGAGAGCCTCGGCTTGAAGAATTTCTTCATCAGAGATACTAATCCATATTCCGTTAGAATTCTTGACTGCATTGATGGCTTTAATAGGGTTACGGGGTATACCCACTGAGATGCTATCGGCGATAGTATTTTCCTCAGCTTCTTCTAGGGGCTGTTTGGTGTGGTCCGCGATGACGAATGGTTCACAGCCTTCACTTTGAACAGCGAGAATGCGAGGAATCTTTTTAATTAATCCCAACTCCTTTAGTTCATAAAAACCTTTATAAACTCCAGCGACAGTGCATCCATCTCCTACGGAGACAGCTACCCAATCGGTGGGCTTAAAATCTAATTGTTCAGCGATTTCTAAAGAAACAGTTTTCTTTCCTTCGACGAGATGAGGATTTATAGCGCAATTTCTATTATACCATCCATATTTTTTTATTGCTTCCTTTGAAAAGGAGAAGGTCTCTTTATAATCGCCATCGACCTTGATAAGTGTCGCTCCATATAGAGATATCTGAGTGACTTTACCAATCGGGGCTCTCTTTGGAACAAAGATGACAGCTTTCATTCCAACATGAGCCGCTTGGCAAGCTAGTGAACTAGCGGCGTTGCCGGTTGAACTAGTTGCAATGGTGTTGGCTCCAGCTTCTAAGGCTTTAAGTACTCCTACTCCCGATGCTCTATCTTTACTTGATCCGCTTGGGTTCAACCCATCATCTTTGATGTAGAGGGTTTTTAAACCTAATGTTTTAGCGAGATTATGAGAACGGATGAGTGGTGTCCAGCCGATTCTTAACATGTCTTTGATGTGATCAGTTTCAATCGACATCATCGGGGCATATCGCCACATTGAATAATCACGATTCTTTTCGAAGTATGTGAGATTGACATCTTCCTTCATTTTTTTGTAGTCATAGATGACATCCAAGATGCCTTTTTCTCCACAGTGCGGGCAAGTAAAGTTTGCCTGTTCAGGAGTGAAAAAACTACCACATAATGTGCATCGATGACCAACGAAATATTTGTTCTTTGCCATATGTTCTCCTTATTCAATTTGACTTAAAAAGTCACGAGCGATATTCATCGCTACTTTATACCGATAATCTTTAGTTGATCGTTGGTCAGAGATGGGAAGAACAAACTTACCATATTCTGACAATATTTCATCTGTCTTGCTATGCAATTGTTCAACAGACAAGCCAATGTATTTGGTTTCTAGTTCAGGGCGGCGAACAACAGTGACACCCACCGAGCCAAAAGCTAAACGAATATCTTTAATGATACCTTTTTCTAAGGTATAGGAACCAGCAAAGGTAATCTTTGAGATTGTCTCGGCTTTGCGAGATCCAACTTTCTTCCATTTCGTGTTGGTGAAATGTTGTTTTGGAATAATGACGGAGGTGATTAGTTCATCCTTTTCGCGATGAATTCTTCTCACTCCATAAATAAACTCACTGATAGGCATCACTCTTTTGCCACGAACACTGGTTAATTCAATGAGAGTGTCATAGAGATATAGGCCCACAAGAGCGTCTCCCGCAGGAGAAGCATTACCAATGTTGCCAACAAGGGTGGCCATGTTACGTAAACTGGGTGAGGCAATTTCGATAACGATATCTTTTAATAGTTGAGGAACGATTGGGCTCTTCAAGATATCGGCGTAGTTGGTGGTTGCACCAATAACAATATTGCCATCAATTTTTTTGATGAAGTTCAACTCTTCTAAGCCCATGATATAAATCACATCTTTATCAAAGGTGGGCAAAAGACCACTGCTGCGATGTTTAACCACCATTAAGTCAGTGCCTCCCGCCATGATATAGCAGTCATGTTTGGAAAGAATCTGGAGAGCTTCGTTTAAATCTTTTGGTAGGTATTTATTTACCATTTGATACCTCTCTTTCTTCCTTCGTTAGCTGCTTCTATTACAGCTTTGATAATCGAGTTATATCCAGTGCAACGACAAAGGTTGCCAGATAGAGACAATCTCGCTTCTTCTTCAGTTGGGTTGGGGTTTTCCAACAACAAGGCATAGGTGCTCATAATCATTCCAGGAGTGCAAAAGCCACATTGGCTTCCTCCTAATTCAGCAAAAGCATCAGCGATAATACGATATTGTTCAGTTTTGTTAAATCCATCAATGGTTAAAATTTCTTTTCCGATGACATTGGCGATAGGGGTCAAACAAGATGAATAGGAAACACCATTCACTAAAACGGTGCAAGCGCCACAGGATCCTTCTCCACAGCCTTCTTTAACACCAATAAGGTGAAGTTCATCTCTTAAGACATCCAAAAGCCTCGCGCTAAGATCAACGTCGACTTCATATGGCTGGTGATTTATCACAAATTTAATTTTTGCCATTTTCTACTAACTCCATAATATATTCAGGATTTGCAGGTATTTTATTGATTTTTCGCTTAATAGCTTGTTCAATGGCTAAGCACAAAGCTGGAGCAACGCCGACGAAAGTGAGCTCGCCAGCGCCTTTTGCACCGCTCGCACCATAAGCAAAATGATTATCAATTAGTACGGTCTCCATATAAGGCAAATCCATGCTGGTCGGAACAGCATAATCAGAGATGGTTTTTTGATATACCTTCCCATCTTTGAGATCCATGCATTCCAACATTCCATAGCCAATACCTTGAGCGATTCCGCCATCGGATTGACCGACGACAATTCTCTCATCAATTGCATGTCCGACATCATAAGTGGACCACACTCCATCAACGTGGACTTGATAAGTTAAAGGATCGTATGACACTTCAATGATATTGACTCCCCAAGCATATCCGGGGTAAGCATCGCCTTGCATTGTTTCATCATCCCAATGGATATAGGATGGAGCGATATATGGTTCAACAATTTCAATCCTCTTACCACTGACCCATTGTTCTTTTAAATGTTTAGCGGCTTTTTCACAGAGATAGCCAACAATAATAATTGTTCTACTAGCGGCGGTAGGCCCAGTATTCAAAGTATGGTCAGTATCGGGTGATTCATGAAACACCAGGTGTTCTGGATAGCCTAAGGTGTCCGAAACAATCTTCTTTAAAGTTGTGCGATTACCTTGCCCAAAATCAACTTGGGAGGTGTAGAGATGAACCGTGTCATCGGCTTCTTTCACCAGTTTGACATGAGCGTTAATAATTGTCGATTCTCCTGAACCGGTAAAACCACATCCATGGAGAAACCAGGACATGCCAATTCCTTTGTTGGAATTTGGTTTACTATATTCTTTTACTTTGCGCTTGTAATCGCTCATTTCCATGGCTTTCTCAATTAATTGAGGCATGATTATTTCATCATGGAAATGGCCATTAACCGCGGTAACATCACCTTTTTTGGCGAGATGAGCATAACGAAATTCCAATGGGTCAACATGAGCGGCTTTGGCAAGATGATTAATGAACATTTCAAAAGCGAAAATAGCTTGAGGGGAACCGAAACCACGAAAGGCAGCAGTTGGGACAGTATTAGTGAGATAGACATCTCCATTAACTTCAAGACTTGGAATGGTGTAACAATCGACAACTGCAATAAGAGCGCGAGCTAGAACGACTCCGGAACATCCAATATACGCTCCACCATCTAATTTAACATGGGCTTCAACACCAGTGATGCGATTATCTTTAACATAGGCTGTATATGTCGTTTGGCTGGGATGACGTTTCGTAGTGAAAGCAATATCTTCCGTTCGGTCAAAAACGAAACGAAGTGGCTTTTTAATTTTGACAAGAGCGGTCGCTAATTGGGCGGATAACAAGGATGGATAATGTTCTTTTCCACCAAAGGCTCCACCAACCGCGGGTTGAATAACGCGAACATTATCAGGATCACAACCAAGGGTTCTGATAATCGCTTTTTTAACATAGAAAGGACATTGCATCGAGGCTTTGACCGTTAATTTATCGCCATCAAACCACATCAGCATGGCTTGAGTTTCTAAGTAGAGATGTTCTTGCAAACCAGTACGAAAAGTCTCGGTGTAAGAAAGATCAGCTTCTTGCTTTGCTTTGGCAACATCGCCTTTGGCGAAATGCTTATGAAAAACCGATTCTTTAAGTTCAAAATTAGGAGTCTCCTCTTGATATGTAATGACTACTTTTTTAACTAGATCTAGAACTGTTTGTTTATCTGGCCCAGCAATTAAGCCAATTGTTTCTCCGTAGTAGTTAACTACTCCATCAGCGAACACCGGCCAATCAGAAAAGATTATACTGACAACATTTTCTTTGACAATGTCTTTAGCATCAACATAGTAATAACCATCAGGTAAAGTAGGAACTTCAATTTTTAAGATTTTTCCTTTTGAAATAGTCGAACGAATAAAAACAACGTATAAGGCGTCTTGGTATACGATGTCATCGGTAAAAATGGCTTTACCAGCCATTTTCTCTTCGTTGTCTATTTTGACAGTTGAATTGGGAAAAAATCGTTTCATATATTACCTTTGCTTAATAATAATAGCCTTAGTTGGGCATCGAGAGGCACATAATCCGCATCTAAAACATTTCTCGTTGTCGAAAACAGGGACTATGTCCTTATTCATCTCGATAGCAAAGTATGGGCAGTTTTTGAAACATAGATTGCAGTGAATGCACTTTTTAGCGTCGACGACTGGAAGTTCAGCTTCATATCTGACATCTTTCACTAGTTGGGTATCAATGACATCCTGAACGGATTTGAAACCATATTTTTCCAGTTCCTTTGGTAAGTCAGCGATAATTTTAGCATAGAGCTCTTTGCCTTTGAGCATCGCGGAAGAAAGCATTCCGACCGCAGAAGCTCCAGCGAGCAAGAATTCAATGACATCTTTGGCGGAAGCAATACCTCCAACGCCAATAACGGTAAGGGAAGGTTCTGCTTGTTTAATGGTGTAGACAGTTGCTAAAGCAACAGGTTTAATGGCTGGTCCACTCATCCACACAAAACCTTTATCGTTAGCGGAAGCCATGGAACGTTTTTCAACATCCACCACCATCGTTGGTCCAAGTGAATTAATAGCGACAACACCATTGGCTCCGTTTTCCTTGATGGTTTTGGCAAATCCGTGTGGATCTGGCATATGGGGACTTATCTTCATGTAGATTGGTTTCTTGGTTAAAGAACGAATCGTGGAAACTGTATCGGCGAGAGTTTTTAAATCACTTCCCACATAGTGGGTGCTGACTTCAAAAGCATCAGCGAATTTATCAAGAAGAGGAATTAATTCTTCCATATCACTCTTGGTGTATCCAACGGAAATAATTAATGGGACATCACCTTTTTGTTTGCAATATTCAGGGAGGAATTCATTAATCCATTTCTCTTTGGAATATTCGGTCCATAACTCACAGTTAAAGATTGCGTTGTTATCTCCGATAATGCAGGGATGAGGAATATGCGCCATTTTGGTTGAAATGGTTTTTGCAACCATGCAACCTAAACCAGCCACATCTTTGAGCCACAACATTTTCTCAGCATCGCCAACAAGTGGTCCAGCTGCCGGCATAAGTGGGTTCTTCAGCACTAAACCATCAAACTTTGTCGTTAGATCCATAATCATTTATTCTCCTTAATCGTTTTCCATAAATTGGTCGATATTTCAATCGATTTATTCAATCCTCTTTCGAGTTTAGAATTAAGCAGTTTGCCATTCTTCACTAAGCATTGACCACCACGATACACATCTCGAGGGGAGAAGGAGTGGTAAAGTCCAAAGAATATATGTCCGAAGACATTGGTGTTGTCGATTGGAGTAAAAGGCGCATAGGGAAGCATTAAGAAATCGGATTCATAACCTGGGATTATTTTTCCAATTTTGACTCTAAGGATTTGACTGACGTAATCATAAGTGTCGTTGATAACATCTAAAACATCACCAAGATTAATCGCGTTAGGGGTCTCGTTCTTCAAACGTGCTGTATAGAATAGATTTAAGTATTCAGTCGCCATTGAGGTGCTGAGACCGTCATTACCAAGTAATACTTTAACACCATGTCGTTTAAAATTCATTATATCTGGAAGTCCAACTGCGTTATTCATGTTAGAAGTTGTGTTCACAACCATGTATGCCTTGTTCTTCGCCACGATATCTAATTCAGAATCGGTGATATGAACTCCATGCACAATCAAACTATTAGGTTTAATAAGGTGAAAGCTATCAAGTCTTTCAATGATAGATTTGCCATACTTGGCGTGGCTGTCCTTTTCATCCATTTCGCTTTCAGCGACGTGAATATGAATTGGGCAATCGCCAATCACTTTGGAAATTTGAGATAATGTGTCATCAGAAATTGACATGGAAGCATGCATACCAAATAGACCGGCTATCATCGAGTCATGGTTTGATGAACAGAAATCAATATTTTCTTTTATGCATTCTTTAACTGGGAAGCGATCACTAGTTTCAAAGCACAAAATACTTCTTAAGGATGCTACATCCACTAAAGCAGTTTTTAAAGACGAGAGTGAACCGAGAATATTTTTACCCGAAGCATGATGATCAATAAGGGTGGTTACACCATTCTTCATGAACTCGCTCGCAGCACATAAGCCAGAGTAGTAGGTTGTCTCGTTATTAATTTTAGCATCCATCTTCCACCACATCTGATCAAGGATGTCTTGGAAGTTCTTTGGATTGAATGGCAAAATCATTCCGCGAGCAAAAATGGAATATATGTGAGTGTGAGCGCACACAAAATTGGGTAGTAGTAATTGACCATGACCATCAATTACTTCTGTTCCATCGTCTTGGAATTCGCTCATTGGTCCGACTTTAAGAATTTTCTCATCGAAAATAACAAAACCATTATCGACATAGTTTTGATAATCATAGATTCTGACATTGATAATGGTTCTTTTCATATCTAACTCCTTAATTGCAATTTAATAAATCACCTTTGATGGGGGTGTAGACTCCATCTTTCAAAATGAAGTGGCCTCTGAGCATGGTGGCGTGTACCTTTTCATTTAGTTCCAAATTTTCATAAATGGAATAATCAGCTCGCCCATAAGGCTTGCCAATTTTATAAGAATTCACCTCCTTGAGAAAAGCCAAGTCGGCATCCTTCCCAAGAGATATACTTCCTTTTTGTGATAAATGTTGTAGTTTTGCAGTATTTTTGCTCATCTTATCGATTATCTGATCACCAAACATTTTATGGAGAAGCAAAAAAGATGTTTCAATTCCCCCAATACCAAAAGGATGACCTTTCAGGAACGGGTGACTCTTTTTATCAGCGATATTGAAAGAGCAATGGTCGGTTCCAATTGCGTTAACATAACCGATATTCTTTACAAGCAATTCTTGCTCTTCTCTGCTTCTAAGAGGCGGGGCAAAAGTGTATTTATAACCATCTTCTTTAGCGAGATAAGAATCATTGAATAGGAAATATTGAGGGCAACTTTCAACGAAGAAATTCTTGCCCAAAATATCGGAATAATTGTCAATCAAAGCTTGTAAAGTTTTGCCACTACTACAGTGGACCATGTACAAGTAGCCACCAGTTTCCCTGGCGAATTGAGCGAGCTTAAGGGTTTCCGTTAATTCGCATTCGCTGGGTCGTGCTTTTGATATATCCGTGCAAAGGAAATCAGGATCGTGTTTGATTAGATCATCGTTTTCGATGTGGCACTCAATCATAACATTATGTTTTTTAGAAAGTTTCAGTAGGTTATAGATTTCTTTATCGTATGTTCTACGACGGGTTTCCGAGTAAGTGGTAAAAAGCTTGATGGTATTCATACCCAAGTTTTTCGTTTTGAGAACAAACTCTTCTAAATCACCATCAGGTTCTTTTATGCAACCATGTAAATGGTAGTCAACTTGCGAGCCCTTCGCTATTTGTAAACGTTCATAAAATAACTTTTCCAACGTTTTTGCGTTTCTAGCAGGGTCAATAAAATCAATGATGGTCGTCACTCCGCCATAGGCGGCCGAACGAGTGCCACTTGAAAAGTCATCGACAGAGATAATGGTTCCACAATCTAAGGAAAAATGAACATGGGGATCTATTAATCCAGGAATAATTTTTAAACCTTCCGCATCAAAACAATCTTTTGCTTCAGGTTCATCTTTTCCCAAATAGACAATCTTCTCATCTTTAATCCCAATGTTGCTTTTTTTCCAAACTCCATCGACATAGATGACTCCGTTTATGATTAACAAATCATTCATATTTATTGCTTTCAAAAAATCCATTCAGCTACTGCTGTTGTTTTTTCTCCTTAATGGCACGCATTATCTTTTCTGGTGTGATTGGTAAATCATTGATTCTCACACCGACAGCGCTGTAAATGGCGTTACAAATCGCGGCTGGAGGGGTATCAATACCAATTTCACCGACTGATTTTGCTCCGAAAGGTCCAGTTGGATCATAGGAGTCAGCAAATTCGGTTGTTAATTTAGTAATCTCTTTATGAGTCGGGATGTGATAGGAAGAGAAACTATTACTAAGCAATTTTCCATGGCTATTGTATAAAACTGCTTCGGTTGAAGCCATTCCGTATCCTTGAACAATTCCGCCTTCAACTTGGCCTTTAGCCAACATCGGGTTAATGGTTGTTCCGCAGTCAACGACGGAGACATAGTCAATGAGCTTATATTCATAGGTTTCCGTGTCGATTTCAATTTCGGCGTATCCAGCCATAAAAGGAGGAGGTGATACGTGTCCAAAATAACTTTCAGTCACAGCGATTTGTTTCATTTCCTTGGAATAGGTGATTTGTCTAGCTAAATCTGGAAGCGTAATCTCCTTATTCTTGGATTTGAATGTTTCTCCATCAAAGTCAATATCATCTTCGGTTGTGTCTAAAATACGTGCGGCTTCTTTGATTAATCGTTCTTTCATCTTCTGGGCAGCTTTTAAAGCGGCGTTTCCAGAAATATAGGTCGTTGATGAGGCATAGGCACCAACATCAAATGGAGTAAGGTCTGTATCAGAAGAATAGATGGTCACTTTATCGACAGTGGTCATTAATTCTTCAGCGACAATTTGAGTAATGACAGTATCCGAACCTTGTCCAATATCAGTGGCTCCTGAGGTGACAACATAGGTGCCATCATCGTTAAGTTTAATTGAGGAAGAACCCATATCCATCAAAGGAATGCCACTACCTTGCATAGCAATAGCCATACCAACAGAACGAATCGTATGAGGTCCAACCTGAACGCGAGGATATTTCTTACTCCATTCAATTAGTTCCGCACCTCGGTCAATACAATAAGGTAATTTACAGGACTCCATAATCATTGGAGTTCCTTTGGTGCCTTCGCCCATAATTTCAAAGATGGGGGAGGTTTCTCCTTCTTTCATGGAATTTATCTTGCGAAGTTCAATTTGGCACATATCGAGTTTTTCCGCGAGGATATCAATGGCGGTTTCTAAGACATAGTTACCTTGAATCGCCCCATAACCACGGAAAGCTCCGGCGGGAACATGGTTAGTGTAAACCACTCTTCCACCAAATTTAACGGCTTCAACTTTGTTGTAGAGGGGTAAAACTTTACTACCAACAATCATGAAGACAGTCAAGGCGTGTTCGCCGTAGGCGCCGGTGTCGCTTAATGCGCGACAATCGATGGCCTTAATAATACCCTCTTTAGTGGCTCCAATTTTCATGGAAATCATCATTGGGTGGCGAGTATATGATGAGCTAAATACTTCTTCTCTAGTGTATGACATGCGAGAAGGTAGTCCGGTTCTCAATGTCACTAAAGCGACAAAGAATTCACAGTGGAAAGCTTGTTTTCCACCAAAACCACCACCAACACGAGGTTTAATAATGCGCACAGTGTTCATTGGTATGCCAAGAGTCTTTGCCAAAATTCGACGCATGTGGAAAGGCGTTTGGGTAGAAGCATAAATGACGAGGCGATTGTGATCATCAAGTCGAGCGTTAGCGCAGTGTGGCTCCATCATGGAGTGGGCTTGGGCTTGTGTCTCCGCGACATGTTCGATGACAACATCACATTTTTTGAGGACCTCATCAACATTACCAATTTCCATCTCATAAGCGGCCGCGACATTTTCTTTGGGTCGAAATCCCATTTCAAAAGCTTGAGAAATTCCATCTTCTGGGTGGACAACATTTTTATTTTGATAGGCAGTCTTATAATCAAGAACTGGCTCTAATACTTCGTATTCGACTTCGATTAATTTGAGAGCATCCTCAGCGATTTGTTCATTAACAGCAGCCACTAAGGCAACTTCATCTCCCACGTAGCGAACATATTCATCAAGGATGAATTTATCGATGGGAGATGGGGCGGGGGCGCCTTGTCCAGCTCGTGACATTGCCACATGGGGAACATTCTTATAAGTGAGAACACATTTGACACCATTTAGTGCCTCTGCTTTGCTTGTATCAATATTTTTAATGTGGGCAAAGGCGTGGGGACTACGAAGCATTCTGCAAACAAGAGCACCATGAGCAGCGTAATCATCAGTATAAACTGGACGACCCATCATCTCAGCGTGGCCATCGACTGAACGAGTCTTTTTATTGACTACTTTTAAATTACTTTTTGGCATGTTTTTTGAACTCCGCTAAATATTTCTTCACAGCTTATATTTGAGCGTGATAACCACTGCAACGGCAAAGGTTGCCGACGATATAATTCTTAATTTCTTCATCAGTTGGGTTTTCATATTCTAGGGTTAAAGCATGAACGACGAGAGCGAATCCGACGAGGCAGAAACCACATTGGTCGGCTCCTTCATCAGAGAAATAATCAGCAATTTTATTAGCTTCTTCCTGAATGTCTTCGACAGTCGTCACTTTTTTACCATGGACTTGGGCAGTCAAAACACTGCAAGACATTGATGGTTTCCCATCAATTAACACAGTGCAGGTTCCACAGTTACTTTCATTGCAGCCAACATGTACGGATAAGATTCCTTGATTTCTTAATGTTTCAGCAAGGTATTCATCAGGGCGAACATTTAGGACAACCTCGGTCCTATTTAAAATAAATTTAACTTCCATTACTTGCTGACCTCCTTAAGTCCGCGACGAATATATACTTCAGAAATTTCTTTGCGATAATCTTTTCCAATTGCGACACTATCGGCGAATGAGTACTCGCCCATTGCGGTTTTGGCTACCTTTAAGATATCTTCGCCGGCATCAGCTTCTTTCATGGCTTGATGAGCCAAAGAGGCAATCATTGGTCGAGATCCAACAACGATATAATGTTTTTCATTTCTCAATGTGATAGCGATGTTCACCAAAGGAAAATCTAAGGCGGTGGCTTTTACTTTCTTGTAGAAGCAAGTGCCTTCATCTTTTTTAATATAGAGGGCGGTAAGAATTCCTTGGACCTTACCACGATAGTTTAAATATTCTTCTAACGACATTTTTTGCTCTGGGTAGAACTCAAGAGTGACATCGAGAGTGAGAAGGGCGGTGATGACATCAGAAAATGGATATCTGCCAAACACCGATCCACCGATTGTGGCTAAATTTCGGAAGTTAACTCCCATAATCTCTCCAACTGCAGTGGAAGCAATTCCTCCACAAATTTTCTTAATTAAAGTTGAAGTCTCAAAGTTTCTTAATGTTACCATTGAACCAACTTTAATAGAATCTCCTGATTCGACTATTTGGTTAAGTCCAAGATCAGATAAATCAATTAATGTCTCATAGCTCTGACCTAATTTCTTAATCCAGAGTCCTCCCGCGATAATCGCATTCTTTGGATTCTCCGACAGTTTGCGATAGGCATCGTCTAGTGATGTGGCTCGATAAAAGTTTTTTGCTCGCATACTATTTCCCTTCTAGATTTTTATTCAAATCTTGATAATCGTTTATCGTATCTATGTCATTAAGTATATTTTTGTCGTCTGTATTTATTATTTCATAATTAAAGCGATTGCGAAATGCTTTTAGATTATAATCTACTGGTTCTTTCTTCAACTGATTAACTAAACCACGGGAGATAAATAATGGGTGCCCAGTCTCTCCTTGATAAACAGGAACACGTAATTCACCCTTTCCATTCTTCAAGGCCAACATGGTTTCCCTTTTTACAAAAGGGCAATCTCCAGGAATGATGAATATGTCACAATCGATATTTTTAACTCCCCACAAGACACTGGAAAACATTCCCTTATCGTAATGAGGGTTATTTGTGACTTCTATTTCCGGCATATTCTTTAAGGCAGTTCTAATATCCAAATCATAGAAACCAGTCACAATTTTAAGATGATCCACGAATGGTAAAAGGCTCAAAACAGTATGTAAAATAAGAGGTTTGCCATTAAACCTCAGCATCATTTTATTTGTCTGGGCTCTTGAGGAGTAACCACCCGCAAGAATAATTCCTTCAATCATATTAATGAATATACTTATTGTATAAGTTATTTATTATGGCTTCAAGTTAACGATTTATCAAAATGAGTGTAAAATGAAAATGCAACCAATAGTTGCGGAAATGAAAAGTAGACTTGGTTGTGGCAACCGAAAACAAATTGATAGATTATTGTCATCAGTGAGGGGGAAAAGTTATGAACATCGAAATTGCTGACAGACTAGTTAAGATGCGGAAGAAAAAAGGATACTCCCAGGAAGAATTGGCTGATAAATTAGGCTTATCACGTCAGGCAGTATCTAAGTGGGAGCGAGCAGAGGCCTCTCCAGACACGGATAATCTTATTTGCTTAGCTAAGTTATACAATGTTTCTATTGATGAGCTATTAAGCACAGAAGAAGATGTAGAAACAATTATCGACGAACAAGTTAAGAAAGAAAAAGAAGAGGAAAAGCCATCTAACAACAAAAATAATGGCGATTCCAAAGAAGCGGACAAAGATAAACCAAAGGTAGATAAGGTCGACATTGGTCCAGGCGGAATTCATGTCGTCGACAAGGATGGCAGTGAAGTTCACGTTGGAATCAGTGGTATTCATATTACCGATAGTACGAAGAGTGATCCCAAGAAACACCACTTCGAGTTTTGCGGATCTCCAAAAGAAAAAGATGCGGGAAACAAACTTGGTGGAGTAGTTTTATCAGGGCTAATGTTTATCGCGTTGGTCGTATACATTCTCCTTGGCTCGCTCATGGGTATGTGGTACAACGGATGGGTTGTGTTTCTTATTCCTGAGATTATTGCTTCCTTAGTACGTGCAATTGCTTCAAGAAAATTCTCAAAATTCAATATGCCATTTGTCGCTACCTTCACATATTTCTTTGTTTGTATGGTCATTCCTGGAATGTCAGCTGGACTTTGGCACCCGATGTGGGTGGTATTCTTAGCGATTCCGCTATATTACATCCTGTTTGGGCCAATCGATGATGTGCTCAAGTACAAGAGATGTCAAAACAAAATCAATGTGTCAATTAACGCTGATGCATTTGATAACGAAGATGGCGATGATAGAGAGAGTGACGATTAGTCGTCCTCTTTTTTTCTTTTTACCTCGTGATATACTATTTAGGATTTAAGGAAGTATATTCACATGAAAAGATATGTTGTATCGCTTGGCGGAAACGCTCTCGGCAACAATGCTGAAGAACAAAAAGAACTGCTCAAAAAAGTCGCAAAACCAATTGTCTCACTAATTAAAAGGGGAGACGAAATCATTATTGTCCACGGAAATGGACCGCAAGTCGGAATGATTAACTTGGCTTTCACTGAGGCTCAAAGTGTGCCTGATATGCCTTTCCCAGAATGTGGAGCGATGAGCGAAGGCTACATCGGATTCCATATTCAAAACGCGATTGACAATGAGCTGCAAGCTCAAGGAATTCAAAGAGATGTCGTCACTCTTGTTTCACAAGTAGTTGTGGATAAGAATGATCCACTTTTCAAATCTCCTTCCAAACCAATTGGCACCTTCTATAGCGAGGAGCAAGCCAAAGCAATTGCAGAAGAAAAAGGTTACACCATGAAAGAAGATGCAGGGCGTGGTTATCGCCGCGTCGTCCCTTCACCACTTCCAATTGATATTATTGAAAAGAATAGCATCTTAAACTTAGTGGCGGCCGGCCATGTGGTCATCTGTGCGGGTGGTGGCGGAATCCCTGTTATTAAAAATGAAGATGGCACAATTGAAGGTGTCGCCGCAGTTATTGATAAAGACTATGCCTCAGCCAAAGTGGCTAGTTTAGTTAACGCTGATTATTTAGTAATCTTAACTGCAGTTGATAATGTTTATATCAATTACAAAAAACCAGATGAAAGAAAGATTGAAAAAATTACCGTTGATGAAATCGGTGTCCTATTAAAGGGTGACTATTTCGCTAAAGGCAGCATGTATCCAAAAGTGAATGCTTGTTACAAATTTTTGAAAGAAAAGCCAGGCAAAACCGCGATTATCTCCTCTCTTGAAGTCGCTGAAGCAGCCTTTGAAGGAAAAGCCGGAACAATCATTAAATAAGTTGTAACTTATACATAAAAAAGAGTTCAGCGAATGAACTCTTTTTGCTTTTAATACAATGATTAATTAACCACTCTGAATCTGATAATTCCAGGCAAGACTTTGATGGTGTCTTTGAGACATCCTTTTTCACAATCTTTACCTTCGAAATCAATAATCGTCGCAGCGAATTCGCCTTTTGCGGCGGTTGCACTTTTGACGACATGGCTTGATTCAGCGAAGTGGGCAATGATTTTGCTACCATCTAGAGATGAACTATGAAGGATAATCGCTCTTTTTCCAGTGGGTTTTCCTAAATCCAAATTGGGATAGTTAACGGAGTTAACAATATTGCCATTTTCAATGAAATCAACGACTTCTTTGGCCGCCATAGCAGCGCAGTTGTCTTCAGCTTCATTAGTGGAGGCACCAAGATGGGAGAAGGCGATGACACCTTTCATATTCGCTGTCTTGAAGTTGGGGAAGTCAGTGACATAGCGTTTAACCTTGCCAGAAGCAAGGGCTTTTTCCATATCATCATCGTTGACTAAAGCATCGCGTGAACAGTTGAGAATTACGACTCCATCTTTCATCTTGCCGATTGATTCGGCATTGATCATTCCTTTAGTTGAATCCAATAGCGGAACATGTACAGTGATGTAATCAGCACGAGCATAGGCTTCTTCATATGAAACGAATTCCATGTCACGTGGGAACTTATCTTTATATCTTTCGATTGTCGCTTTACTTGGTTCAACACCTAAAACGTGCATTCCAAGAGCAGCAGCTGCTTCGGAAACAAGCGCTCCAATAGCACCACAGCCGATAACACCTAAAGTTTTGCCAAGGATTTCGGTTCCAGCAAATGCCGCTTTTGCCTTTTCCATTGTCTTGTTGATTTCTTTATCTTCGTGGTTGGCTTTGACCCATTCCATAGATCCAGGTAAATCTCTAGCGCTCAAGAGCAATCCAGCGATGGTGAGTTCTTTAACTGCGTTAGCATTGGCGCCAGGAGTATTGAAAACAACAACACCTACTTTTGCGTACTCCTGCAGTGGGATGTTATTAACACCAGCGCCAGCGCGAGCAACACATAAAACTGATTCAGGCAATTTCATCTCATGCATGACGGCGCTTCTAACCATGATGGCATCAGCGCTTTCAATGCTTTCGGTGCTCACTTGATAGCTTTTTGGTAAGACATGAAGTCCGATGGGAGAAATTTTATTTAAGCAAAATACTTTTTTCATTTCGTTCTCCTATTTATGAGCGTCTTCAAATTCTTTCATGTAAGCAACGAGAGCTTTAACTCCTTCGATTGGCATTGCATTGTAGATTGAAGCTCTTAAACCGCCAGTAGACTTATGTCCTTTGAGGTTGGTGAAGCGATATTTTTTAGCACCTTCGAGGAATTCTGCATCTAATTCTTCAGTTGGGCATCGGAAAGTAACATTCATCAATGAACGGTATTCTTTATCGGCATAAGGAATGAATAATTTGCTGTGATCCAAATAATCATAGAGAATCTTAGCTTTTGCTTCATTAACTTTTTTGCGTTCTTCGAGACCACCATTTTTAAGTAAATACTTAAATACTAATCCGCAGACATAGATTGCGAAAGTTGGAGGAGTATTGTACATTGAACCATTTTCAGCATGCACACGATAATCTAAGTAGGCTGGCAATTTTTGCTTTGGAACTCTTGCGAGTAAATCATCACGAATAATGTAAATAGTGACACCAGCTGGGCCAACATTCTTTTGAGCTCCAGCATAAACAAGCCCAAATTTTTTAATGTCAATTGGTTCACTTAAGAAACAAGAAGACATGTCGGCGATTAATGGAATATCACCTGTATTTGGATACTCTTTATATTTGGTTCCATAGATGGTGTTGTTGTCACAAATATAAACATAGTCAGCATCTTTGTCGAAGTTAACACCTTTTAAATTTGGAATAGCTTTGAATCCAGTGCTTTCAGTACTGGCAACGACATTTACATCGGCATACAATTTGGCATCTTTAATAGCTTTTTTGGTCCATCCACCTGAGTTGATGAAATCAAGTTTTCCACTTTGCACAAAATTCATTGGAATCATGGCAAAGCCAAGGGTCGCACCACCTTGGAGAAACAAGACCTTATAATTAGCGGGAATTCCAATTAATTTTCTAAGATCTGCCTCGGCGGTATCAATAATGTTTTGATAGACTTTGGAGCGGTGAGACATCTCCATGACTGACATGCCTGTTTTATCCTTATCAAGCATCTCTGCTGCTATTTGCTCGAGAACTTCTTCCGGTAACATAGCAGGTCCGGCAGAGAAATTGTAGATTCTGTTTTCTTTCATTTGAAATCTCCTTTTCTTTTATTTATTAACCTCTAATGCTTTTAGCTTCGAGATAATAACGTTTTTCTGATGCGTGTCCCATAGAGAAACTTTTTCTAGGAAGAACCGCATCTTTACTTACGAAGGCAAATATATCGTTTTTGCCCAAGGCTGGCATCTTGATCGCAACCGAATTTTTGTTTTCTTTCGCGATGGCAAGAAGCGATGATTCATCATGGATAAAATCAATGGTTGAATTTTTGTTTTCCTTTAAATAATCATCGATAATATTTTGAATTATTTTGTAGGTGTCTGCAGCATTAAGCGGGGTTTTGATGGGCTTTTTGCCATTAATTGCATCAAACATGTAACATCCGACAGCGGATCCACAGCATATTTCCGTTAACTTTTTTTCTAAATTTGGATTGACGTTAAATAGGATGCGATGGATAGGCTCAAAGACTATGCCTTCATCGTAAACATTGTTCGCTTCAACGAGGGCAAATCGAGCGGGGTGGTTTTCTCTTTCTTTTTCTGACAATTGAACCTTGATTTGCTCCCAATGGTCTTTCGCAGTAGCGAGAGAATGGTTGCCATCTCCAACAACAAAACTTAACCCATTGTTGTTTCGCTTATAAAGCTCTTCAAACAGCGATATTACTCTCTTTGTGTCATCAACGCGATAGCCACGAATGTGTCCACCATCTTGATTCATTTTAAAATCATAAAGCAGTGGAAGTTGATCTCGCTTCGCATACAACGGTTCAACAATTGTCTTGAGTGGATCATCAAATAAAACTAATGTGTGAGGCAATTCAATCGGAGCATCTTTGCGTATCTTTAAACGAGGAGGAATTCTCTCCAAAATTGTGGCTTCACTAGCTTTTATTGAACATTTAACTCCTTTGCGATAGGAGTAATCTTCTAAATCAATTGAAAGCACCAAACCTAATCTTCTTGTTCCGTAAGAGGTTACTCTTTCAACAAGAACAAAACAGGGTCCGATATCTTCTAAGATACCATTTGATAAATACTTTTTAATGTTACAATTGATGCTTTTAATATATTCGGCATTATCTGAAGTTTCCAAAAATACTTCTGGAAAAATCATATGAAGTGTCGAAGGCTTATCACCAACCATTTTCTTCAAATCATCCCAATAACTGCGTTGACTAGTAAATTGATCACATGCAATAACAGCATATGCACACATGTCAGTGCCTTTCTTGGGAAGTATTATGTGAGGAACCCTAACGGTCGTGAAAGCCATAATTAACAAACACCTTGCGCCAACATTGCATCCATCACCTTCAAGAATCCGGCAATGTTTGCTCCTAAAGCCAAGTTCCTTGGTTGGTTGAATTTAACCGCGGTTGTATAGCATTGTTGGAAGATATTCTTCATAATGCTCTTTAATTTTTCATCGACTTCTTCAAAAGTCCATGAGATGTGCATAGCATTTTGAGTCATTTCTAACCCAGAAACGGCGACACCACCAGCATTGCTGGCTTTTCCAGGACTAAAGAGGATGCCATTCTCATTGAAGAAACGAATGGCTGTTAAGTCGCATGGCATGTTAGCGCCTTCAGCGAGAAGTAAACAGCCATTGGCTTTTAATTGTTTAGCATTTTCTAGGTTAATTTCACCTTGAGTAGCGCATGGCATAGCGATGTCACAAGGAACGTTCCATATATCTCTCGAAATATCACTATGTTTAACTTCAGGATGATTAATAATATAGTCCTTTGTGAACTCACCTTTGGAGCCAGCTAATTGAAGAATTTCCTCAACATTTAAACCTTTTGGATCGCTGACATAACCATTGATATCACTCATTCCGACTACGATAGCGCCTAATTCAGCGGCTTTCTTAAGAGCCATTGAACCGACCTTTCCGGAGCCAGAAATGATGACTTTTTTGCCTTTAAAATTAGTATTAAGATAAGTCTTTAGAATTTCTTCAGCGAAATAGCATAGTCCATAGCCTGTTGCTTCTGGACGCGCAAGTGAGCCACCGTAAGAAACGTTCTTGCCTGTGAACACTCCACCCCATTCATTGACGATTTTCTTATATTGGCCAACCATATAGCCGATTTCTCGTGCTCCGAAGCCTAAGTCTCCAGCAGGGACGTCGGTATTTGGCCCAATATAACGATAGAACTCGTTCATAAAGGATTGGCAGAATCTCATTACTTCACCATCGCTCTTGCCTCGAGTGTCAAAATCAGAACCGCCTTTGCCTCCACCCATTGGGAGTCCGGTTAAACTGTTCTTGAAGGTTTGTTCAAATCCCAAGAATTTTAAAATGGAAATGTTGACTGACTTGTCAAATCTCATACCACCTTTATAAGGTCCGATTGCGGAGTTGAATTGGACTCGATATCCAGTGTTAACTCTAATTTTGTTTTGATCATCAACCCAAGGAACACGGAATTCGATTGTTCTTTCGGGAACAATAATTCTTTCTAGGATGGCGTTTTTCTCAATACGTGGATCTTTCTCCACTAAGAAATCCATTGAATCAAAGAACTCTTCGACTGCTTGAACGAACTCTGGCTCATTGTGATACTTGCTTTTAACATCCGCTAAAAGAGTGTTCAAATAAGAACTTTTGTACATAGTTTTTTCCTCCTAATGTCCCAAAAAAAGAAAAATATCCCCCTGGGACATACATTACAAAATTTCGTAAGAAATGTGTAATATGCACATATGAAACTATCAATAAGTTAACACTTTGGTATTTTTTTTACAAGCACATAAAGACATAACAGGCAGAGAATTGTAGATTGCATCGTAAAAACTACCATTAAGGTTCTTCAATCTTTTTCAATTTATTACCTATTTATATTTTTATTTATGAAATAAGGTGCTCAATAAGAATTTTTAAACCGATGGCGATTAGTATTACTCCACCGACAACTTCAGCGATTGCGTATTTACATTTTAAGAGACGATATATCCCTTTACCGAGAATTACGCCAATAAGACAAACTCCAAAAGTTATAATTGCGATGATCCCCACTTCGACAAATATAGAATAGTCGAAGCCACCAGCGGTTAAGCCCATCGTCATTGAGCAAAGAGTTACGCCAATAATTAGAGCATCAATACTGGTAGCAACGCCTTGAACTAATACTGCTTTGTAAGAAAATGGCTTTGGTGTGGCGAGTTCACATTTAATAAGACTCTTAATGCCATCATAGAGCATTTTGCCGCCAATGATACCAAGAAGAACAAATGCTATCCAGTGGTCAAAACCTTTAATATATTCATAAAATAAACTGCCAATAAAATATCCAATAAGAGGCATAATGCCTTGTAACAATCCAAACGTTGAAGCGATGGCAACAGCTTTTCTTTTCGAAAGCTTTGTGATGGTGATTCCATCGCAAACGGATACCGCAAAAGCATCCATAGCGAGACCAAGTCCAATAAGCGCTACTTCAAGAAAGGTTGCCCAAAACAGTTCCATAAACTCTTAATATTTTATAGAAATATTTTAATATTTCAATCATTTAATAAAAAAATCGCTTAAGCGACTTTTTCGTTAAATCATTTTTAGTAGATTTGATGACCGGAAATATTTTTATACTCTTCGTAAAGTTTCAAGCAAGCCTTTCGATCTAATTCAATGACAAGTTTTTCTCTTTCGCCTGGTTGTTGCATTTGATAGAACTTAGCATCTCTAAATCCAATATTCTCGGTATCAATAATGTTGCAGCCATAATAAACCTTTTCAATATTGGCCCAAAGAATAGCAGACATGCACATCGGGCATGGTTCTCCAGTAGTGTAAATTTCGCAACCAGTTAAATCGAACGTTCCGAGCTTTTTGCAGGCCTTGTGAATCGCCATCATTTCGCCATGGCAAGTGGGGTCATTATTTTTGAGAACTTGATTATGTCCTTTTCCAACAACTTCGCCATCTTTAACAACGACTGCTCCGAAAGGCCCTCCGTGACCAGCGCGAATACCTTTTTTTGCTTCGACAATAGCCATTCTCATAAATTTATTCATGTTTTGTTCTCCTTAATGCAAACGTATACTCAATTTTGCTAGCCTAATTATAAACTTTCAAGTCACCATTGCGTATAAATTATTTAGCGAGCAAATTGCAAATAGGAAAAAAATTAACTATATTGTGTTCATGGAATTATTTAAATCCGGTGAAGATTATTTAGAACGAATCCTAATTTTGCGTAATAAACTCGGAAATGTGAGGAGCATTGATATCGTTAACGATATGCATTTCTCCAAACCATCGGTTTCAATTGCGATGAAAAAGCTCAAAGAAAGTGATTTTATTACTTTTTCACATGACGGGTTTATCATATTGACCAAAAAAGGCGAGGAAATCGCCTCAAAGATATACGAAAGACATGTTTTATTAACTAAGTGGCTTGTCACTTTGGGTGTTGATGAGAAAATTGCTCGAGAAGATGCGTGCAAGATTGAACACGATTTGTCGATTGAAACTTTCGAAGCGATTAAAAAATATTTAAATAAGTAAGATAATTTATTATTGTTTTAAGGTGTCTATGATATAATCAAGACACTTTTTATTTTAGGAGGTCATTAAGATGATCAGTAAAAAATTAGCCATTGATGTCTTAAACGAATCTCTGTCCACTGGTGCGGACTATGCAGAAATTTTCTTTGAAGATAGCACTTACTTTAGTACTTCCTTAGAAAATGGAAAGGTGGAAACATCTACCTCGGGTTCCACATGTGGAGTTGGACTTCGTTTATTGAAAGAAAATCAATGTGTTTACGGCTATACGAACGATTTATCGAAAAAGGGATTATTTGGCCTAGCCAATTCCTTGAACAAGTCTTTTCATTCTGAAAGATTAATTACTGTAACGAAATTAGATATGATTCGTTGCAAAAATCGCAACCCGGTTGCCAACAGTTATAACGACATTACCCGTGAAGAAAAAATCGCTTTGCTCAAAAAGGGCATTGCGGTAATTGAAAAAGATAAGGACCCAAGGATTGTTCGATATCTTGCTCACTTTGTGAACAATCATCGCTTCGTTGCTGTTTTTAATTCCAAGCAAAAATGGTTTAAGAGAGATAGTGAATTCGGTCGCTTAGTTTTCAATGTCATTGCTGCTGATCAAAATGGTTTTGAAACCGCTTTTGAAGGACCAGGATGCCAACAAGATATTAGCTACTTCAAATCAGAAGTTGATGTTGTTGAATTAGCGAGAAAAACAGTCGACACGGCTTTAAAAATGTTAACCGCTCAAGAGTGCCCATCTGGTAAAATGCCAGTTGTTATTGGCAATGGTTGGGGCGGAGTTCTCTTTCATGAAGCTTGTGGCCATGCTCTTGAAGCAAGTGCTGTCGCTAAAGGTTTGTCTTGCTTCAGTGGCAAAGTAGGCGAGATGATTGCTTCTCCCCTTGTTACCGCTCTTGATGACAGCACCATCCCACAAGCATGGGGTTCTATTGACATTGATGATGAAGGTAATCTCGGTGAAAAGAGAGTGCTTATCAAGAATGGCAAATTAATGGATTATATGATTGATGATTTCAATGGAAGACGTATGGGTCGTTCTGGAAACGGCGCGTGCCGTCGTCAGAATTATCGTTATTGCCCGACATCACGAATGAGCAATACTTACATCGCTAACGGCAAATCGACTCCTGAAGAAATTATCGCTGCTACTAAGTTAGGAATTTACACCGTTGGTTTCAACGGTGGTTCAGTCGATCCTTCTACTGGAGAGTTTAACTTTGGTTGCTCAGAAGCTTACATAATTAGAGATGGCAAGATTTGTGAACCTGTGAAAGGTGCCACATTAATCGGTCATGGTGATGAAATCCTCAAGAAAATCGATATGGTCGGTAATGATTTGGCTTTAGGTCAAGGAATGTGTGGAGCCTCTTCTGGTTCAATAAGAACTAATGTTGGTCAACCCACCATTCGCATTAGCGAAGTGACCGTTGGCGGTCGCGGAGGAGAATTAAAATAATGAAATACGATAAGTTTTTTGCTTTAGCTAAAGAAGCTGGCATTCAAGAAGCCGAGTTATACATCAGCCAACATTACGAGGTTTCCATTTCTTTATTCCATGGAGAAATAGACAACAACTCAGTAAATAATGGTTATACCATTATTGCTAGAGGTTCTTACAAAGGCAAATTTGGTACCGCCACATGTGATGTGTGGAATGGCGAGAAGGCTGCTTTTTTAGTCAAAGAAATCGTGGCTAACGCAAAGGTCATTGAAAACGAAGACCCAGTTTTTATTTTCAAAGGCAGTGATAAATACACTAAGATTAACAACTTCAACAAAGATTTAGCCCTTATTCCTCTTGATGAGAAGATTAAGAAGCTTCATAGCTTAGAAGATGCTCTTCGCGCTTATGACAAGAGAATCGTTGAAGTCCAAGCCGTCGAATATAGTGAAAATGCTAGTTCAATCACTCTCGTCAATACTCATGGATTAAAATTAGTCCACAAGTCAAACTACTATACCTATGTCGGTGTCGTTGCAGCTAAAGAAGGCAATCAAGTAAAGAGCGCTTATGATTTACTTTTCGATAATGATTTTACTAAAGCTGATGTTCAAGTATTGGCCGAAGAGATTGGCAAGAAAGCTATCGATCAATTAGGTGGAGAGGCTTGTGAATCAAGCACATATAAGGCTGTCTTGTCATCCGATGTCGTCTCAAGTTTGATGAGAGTTTATGCTGGTCATGCTTCCAGCGAAGAGGTCCAAAAGAAATCTTCTCTATTCATTGGAAAGATTAATGAAAAGGTCGCTTCAGGCAAAGTTACTATTGAAGAAAAACCACTTCAAAGAACCCCGTTTGCTCGTTGGTTTGATGACGAAGGTGTGGCCACAAAAAACAAATTCATTATTAAAAACGGCGTTTTGCAGGGATATCTATATAATTTAACTACTGCTCACAAAGATGGTGTTGCTAGTACAGGTAATGGCTATCTTGGTGGCGGAAAGATTGATGTTGATTTCGGTTTCCTCGTTATGAAACCTGGCAAAAAGTCATTAGATGAACTCTTTGCCGAAATTGGAAATGGTGTTTACATTACCGAAGTTAGCGGTCTCCATTCTGGCATGAATCCTCAGTCAGGAAATTTCTCCTTGCAATCAACCGGATTCTTGATTAAGGATGGCAAGAAGGATCGCGGTCTCGATTTGATTACTGTTTCCGGCAACC
>CAYFSI010000008.1:0-34627 GCA_964345825.1 uncultured Staphylococcaceae bacterium
GTTATCCTCTAGAAATAAATAAAGGATTACCGATGGGCAATCAAACCAGTCAGTACTTTGCCTTACTCTACCTAAGCGATATCGATCGTTACATAAAAGAAAAATTAAGAATAAAGTATTATCTTCGCTATATGGATGACTTGTTATTGATTGTTAAAACAAAAGCAGAAGCAAAAGAGATATTCATCGATTTATCGAAGAAGATAGAGGAGCATTTATTAGCGGTTAATCCTAAGTCACATTACTTTCCACTGGTCAATGGTTTTGAAATTATTGGTTGGCGGTATCATCTCACGAGCACAGGCAAGATCATTATGACAGTTCGAAAAAGCACGAAGAAAAGAATCAAACTCAGGTTATATAAAAGTCTCGATGTGAATAACCATAAAAATAAAAGTCAAATAATCGCCGCATACAAAGGATTTCTAAGAAATGGGAATAGTTATCGCTTTTCGACCCAACTTTTTGATTAGCAGGTCGAAACGACTGCAACTAATGAATTAATCGACAATTTCCCTATCCTTAGTTTTGTAAGAGAACAAAAAAACGAGAAATATTCGAAAATGGTCATTTTTCTTTCCTACTGATAACAAGCAGTTTCCTTAGGTAGACAAGAACTTGTAAATAAGGACACTATTCTTGATGTCAACCTTGAACTTCCGTTTCACAACAAAAAAGGACACTTTCTTTTGCGATGTTAAAAATGCGTATTTTTGTTACAGGCATGGCTCCGACAATGAACTCTAAGCGTTTTCAGCAAAATGAAAGCGTTTTTTTCTTTTTCGCGAGTTGTGATTGGATTTTAATGTTGCGATATTAGTTTGTATTAGTAGCAATATTTTCTAGATGTGATAAACTCTACTAGGCTTTATAGATGATTTAATAGATAAAGCCCCAAAGTTACAAATCGCCTACCAACTATTTATTGATAGTTTGAATACCATACTCGGATCAAAAATTCTCTTAGTACATTAAATTCAAAGAAGCGCTTCTAAGCTTTGATGCCAGCGTTTTTTGCTGGTTCATCAGTGTAATTTATACACAGAAAAAGAGAAAAAATGACATTTAAAGACCTAAAAATTATTGACCCAATCTTACGGGCCATTGAAGGTGAAGGATACGAAGTACCTTCTCCTATTCAAGTAGAAGCAATTCCTTTATTACTTGAACGAAACGATTTATTAGCTAGTGCCCAAACTGGCACTGGTAAAACCGCGGCTTTTGCTATCCCAATCATTCAACAAGTTGTAGCAGCCAAAGAAAATGATGCTGACTTAGAAAAGCGAATTATTCGCGCGCTTATCTTAGCGCCAACTCGCGAATTAGCTGAGCAAATTAAACAAAGCTTTCAAACCTATTCTGGAAAGTTAAACATCAAAACTGGCGTTATATATGGTGGAGTCCGTCAACGCGCTTAAGAAAACATGATCAGAGGTGGGATTGATATTTTAATTGCCACCCCAGGACGATTGATTGACCTTATGCATCAAAAGATTGTTCGTATTAATACAGTTGAACACTTTGTTCTTGATGAAGCTGATATGCTCCTTGATATGGGTTTTATTAAGGATGTGAAATACATTAAAGGATTCATTCCTAAAACTAGACAAACGATGATGTTTTCCGCGACTATTTCAAAAGAAATATCCGCTCTAGCTGACGATTTACTTGTTAATCCTAAACATTTAGACATGGCTCCACCAGAAAAAATGATTGATAAAATTAGTCACTCAGTGTTTTTTGTTGAAAGAAAAGAAAAATTTGATTTGCTATTAGATTTATTAACGGATAAAAAATTAGAATCCGTTCTTGTTTTTATGAAAACCAAGCATACCGCTAATAAATTAGTAGAACAACTACAGGAATATGGCGTCGGTGTAGATGCCATTCATGGTAGCAAGTCACAAAGGGCGCGTCAAACGGCTCTTGATGATTTTAAGAATAAGAAAATTAGAGTCTTAGTCGCTACCGACATCGCAGCTCGAGGAATCGATATTGATGAATTAAGTCATGTTATTAATTACGACCTCCCAATAAGTCCAGAAACTTATGTTCATCGTATTGGAAGGACTGGACGTCGTGGATTGACTGGCGAAACTTTTACATTTTGTAGTAGATCCGAGCGTTCGCTCCTGAGAGCGGTTGAAGCTCATACTGGTCTTAAACTAAAAGTATTAAAATTAGAACCCATAAGTCCTGATAGCAAATTTAAGAAAGTATCTGAAGCAAAGATAAACGAGAGCGAACTTTTAAAAGATATGCCTACAAAATCGAGTGACAATTTATATAAAAGCAATCATGACTCACGCGATGATAAAGATAACTTTCGAAGCGTAGCTAGATTCAAACCCAAGAAAAATAGCCAAGGAGATTTCATTGACAACGCTCCAGGTAATTTTGCAAAGCAAAAAAGGTCAACTCACAAGAAAAAGAAAATCTGTGAAAATGGTATTTCAACATCTTTTGACGAAGTTAAAATAAAGAAAAACAATGAACTTTCAAAATTGGAAAAACCATCAGCAACATTTAAAGAGGACTCAGCCAAAAAAGCATTAAAAGAACCACGCCGTGAATATTCTTCTCATTCTAACAAACCACATTTTGACAAAAATGATGGAGAAAGAAAAACCTATAATCAACAAATCAATTACGCAAAACGCGATAGTGGTTTTAATAAAGAAGAAGGAAATGATGGTTTTCTTATAATGACAAAAAAAGATTCCATGAATATGGCGGATTCGTTAAACGTGATCACACTACTCATAGCGAAGGCACTAGTAACGAAAATAAGCCGACTCATGAAGAATCCTCTAGAGGTTCATCTTCTCGCCCAAATTATGAAAATCACTCACGTTCAAAAAGTGGTCAAAATGAAGGACGACCGTTCGTTGGCATAGATTATAAGACCAAAAGAGATTATTCAAAGAGTAATCGTACTCCACGAAGTGACAGTAAAGAAACCACTCCAAAACGATTTTCAAACGATAATAGCTCTGGAAGAAACAATGAAAATCGGCCAACTTTAGGATTAAATCATAATAAGCAACCCCATTCCAGTCGTGGTTACCAAGGGAAGCCAAGAAGAAAGGCTTCTTATTAATTTACATAGTACTAAAACAATTGAAATAAACGTCATGCATTAGCATGATTTTTATTATTTAAAAAAGTAATAGTTTTTATTGATTATATGAAAGCGCGTTCATATAATAGGTGAGTATTTATTATGAAAAAAGCAAACTATTTAAATAAAATACAAAAATTGTTCTTCATTGTTTCCGACAATACTCGTCTGAAAATAATGATGAGCCTTTTGGATGTCAACCAATGCCCTAGTAGTGAGAGCGCTCATTGCGGAAAGTGCCAGACTTTGATTTGCATGCCCTCAAAGAGTGTCGGCGACATTGCTCGAGAGATAGATGCTTCTCCTTCACTAGTATCTCATCAAATCCGTGTTCTTAAGGATCAAGGATTAGTGAGTAGCAAAAAAGAAGGTTTGAAAGTCTACTATCGTTTGAAAGATGGACATGTTCAACAACTAATTCATGTCGCAATGGAACATGTTATGGAGGAAGACAAAAAATGATTAAAAAAGTATACGATATTTCTGGTTTTGATTGCGCAAATTGCGCGACAAAAACAGAAGCGCATCTAAATAAATATCCTGGTATCACTTATGCGAGAATCGATTTCGCAGGCAACCATCTTTATATTTCATATGAAGATAAAGAATTAACTAAGCAAGAAGTTCTCAACATTATTAAAGAAGTTGAAAGCGATCCAATCGAAATCAAGGATGTCGATTATAAGGCTCAGAAATTAAAACTCTTTGATCGTCACACTTTCATCATGATTATGCGCGTTTTGTACGCAGTAATTGTGATTGCTTTGTGTAGTTTTTTCATCAAAGACAACAACCTCTATTGGTGGAGATTTGGTCTTTACTTGTCCGCCGTTCTTGTACTTTCTTATGATATTATCTATAAGCCCATTTATAAAATCTTCCATAAGCAAAACCCAATTGATGAATATCTATTAATCATTATTGCCGCTTTTGGAGCTTTTATTCTCGCATCTTTAGAATATGAACCACATCAAGGCGCGATTCCATTTTTTCTCCATGAGGAACACGTTGAAGCTATCCTAGTCGTTGGTCTATTCCAAATTGGGCGAGTGGTAGAAGCTATCGCAACCAAGAAGAGCCGCTTTGCCGTAATGTCGGCGATTAACTTAAGAGCTGAATATGCAAATAGGATAGAGAATGATGAAATAAATCAGGTCAAGCCTGAAGATCTAAAGATTGGTGATACTATCCTTGTGAAAGTTGGCGAGTCTATTCCTGTCGATGGTCGCATCATTGAAGGAGAAGCCTATCTCGATTTCTCTTCTCTCACTGGAGAATATGTTCCTGTTCCCGTTAAAAAAGGACAGCAAGCCTTAAGCGGATGCATCATCAAAAGCGGAACGTTGACCATGATGGTTGAAAAAGTCTATGTCGATTCAACAGTTGCTAAGATTATGAACTTAATCTCTACGAGCGGAGAAAGAAAAACCAAAGCCGCTAAATTCATTACTAAGTTTGCCCGGTGGTATACTCCTTTAATCGTTTTTATTTCTTTAATGTATATTTTGATTGCTGGATTAGTAACCAAGCAATGGCAAGAGGTCACTTATGAAGGCTTAGAGATATTAGTCATTGCCTGTCCATGTGCGATTGTCATCAGTGTGCCACTTGCCTATTTCTCTGCAATTGGTTTGTCGAGTAAACACGGTATTGTTGTCAAAGGCACCGATCGATTTGATGATTTAGTCAAAATGCGTCTTTTAGTCACAGATAAAACCGGAACCCTAACTCATGGATCCTTCTCCATTCAGGCCATTGTTCCAGCCAATGGAATTAGAGAAAATCAACTTATGGAATCTCTTTACTCGGCTGAATGCTTATCCATTCACCCAATTGGGAAAGCAATTTGCCACGGCCATAATTTTCGTAAATTAGCGGCAGAACAACAAGATTTTAAAGAAATTTCCGGTCTTGGCACTGAGACAACCTATCGAAAAAACAACATCATCGCTGGCTCAAAACTATATTTCAGTAATCATGGTATTGACACTCCTGATGTTATAGAAATTGGAACCCCCGTGTTTGTGGCAAAAAATGGTATTTACCTCGGATATGTTCTTCTCGCTGATGAACTCAAAGAAGATGCCCAGCCAATGGTGGACTTACTCCATAAAGAAAATATTGAAATTCTCCTATTAACTGGTGATAAAGAAGAAAACGCAAAAAATTTATGCCAAATTTTAGGTATTGATCGCTATGTCAGCGAACTCACTCCAGAAGGAAAAACTAAAGTACTGGAAATTGAAATGGAGCATCAAAAGGGCGTAGCCTTTATTGGCGATGGCATCAATGATGCCCCCTCCATTAAAAGAAGCGATATCGGCATCGCTATGGGTGGAATTGGCAGTGATACCGCGGTCGAAAGCGCAGATATCGTTATCATGAACGATGATCCAGCAAAAGTGTATGATGCTTATAAGATTGCTAAAATGGCAAGAAACACTGCCATGTTTAATATCATTTTCTCCCTATTTGTTAAGACAGCGGTAATGATTCTAGTTATGCTAAATGTAAACTTGCCAATGTTTGTAGCCGTCTTAGCGGATACAGGTCTAACGGTCTTAATGGTTATTAACTCACTAATCCTTTTATATCGACCAGTGCGAAGAATCAAAATATCGTGATTTCATGCAAAGAAAATACCGTTCTACTCTTCGAAAAAGGGGAGTAGAATTTTTCTTTTAAACAATAGAGAAACAAAAACTTTGTGATGCCTTAAAATATGGGCATGAAATTAAAAGATTTGAAGTTACCACATTATTCGCTTTGCGAAGAATTAATCTCCGCTATCTCACATGGCATTGGCGCTCTTTTAAGCATTGTCGGTTTGATTCTATGCCTAATCAAAGTTGTTCCTATGAATGACCCTTGGCGATTAGGGGTTGTGTTAGTTTACGGGACATCATTAATTATTCTATTTACTATGTCGTGCCTTTATCACTCACTGGCTCGCAATAAAGGAAAAAAAGTTTTGCGTATCATGGATCATAATATGATTTTTTTTCTAGTAGCGGGAAGCTACACTCCGTACACCCTTGTCGCCTTAAGGCCGATGAATATCTTTGGTTGGGGAACATCGACAGTCGCTTTTCTCATCTTCGCTTTTGTTTGGATATTCTGCATTATTGGAACTATTTTCAATTCCATTAATCTAAAAAAATACGGTTGGTTAAGTATGACTTGTTATCTTGTGGCTGGTTGGTGCATTATGGTGGCTTTCGTGCCACTTTGGGATGCTCTCGGTCAAACTGGCTTCTACCTCATAATATCTTCAGGCATCGCTTATACCCTCGGGGCAGTTATTTATGGCATTGGGAAAAAGATTCAATATGCTCATTCAGTATTCCACTTCTTTATTCTTATCGGGGCGATATTGATGTTTTTCTCAATTTATTTCTTTGTTCTTTAAAAAAACCTCTCTTTAGAGAGGCTTTAAATATTAAGAAATATTATTTAGCGAATTTTTCCGCTGTGGCAATCGCGACTTCAATCATTTTTCCTAAGCCTAATTGTCTTTGCTCAACTGTCGCTTTTTCGCCTTTATTGATGAAACTATCGGTAACAGTTAATAAGCAGAGAGCTTTTTTCTTTAATCTCGCGGCGTTGCAATACAAGGAATAGGATTCCATCTCAACACCTAATAGGTTGAGTTTCGCCCATTTCTTCCAAGTATCGGGATCATCATCATAGAAGACATCAGCGGAGAGGATGTTACCACCATGATAGGTGATGCCTTTAGCTTTGCATTGACTATATGCTTCAATCGCTAATTCAAAATCAGCTCCTGCTGATAATGTGCCATTAAGTCCGTATTGTCCTTGCCAGTTGCTATCGGTTGAGGCAGTGGTGGCAATTAAGACATCGAATAAATTAATTTCTGGTTGGTAGGAACCACAGGTTCCAACCCGGATAATCGCTTCGACTCCATATCCTGTATAAAGTTCATAGGAATAGATGCCAATAGAAGGTTGTCCCATTCCTGAAGCCATTACTGAAATTCTTTTCCCGTTTTTGGTGAAACCAGTATAACCGAGGATTCCGCGAACTCTGGTTACTTCCTCGAAGTCATGTAAATAAGTCTCGGCAATCCATTTTGCGCGAAGAGGATCTCCGGGCATGAGAACGACATTTGCAAATGCACCTGGCTTTGCGTTGATATGTGGTGTGGCCATATTTTCTCCTTTTGACAAGTAATAATGCCACGCTTATTTTAGCGCATCTCGTTATCTCTCACAAATAAAGTTTATTCTTTGACCTTTTTCGGGCGTATCGTTAAACTTAACATATGAAAGAATTAAAACTATCAATTACTCATTATAAAGTGCTTCACACTGTTTTTTCTCTTAATCTTTTATCCTTGTATCCTAATCAAGAAGGTGTCTATAAAATATTGACGGGTAATGATAATAACGAGATTCAAGAAATAAGGAATTTGCCCACTTTTGGAGTCTTAATTTCCTATTCTAGTAAAAAGATATGCCACTATGTTTTATCCTTGATTCGTTATGGCTTTTTAAAGAATGTCTTTGATCCTAAAAGTGAAGATTTGTATTTAGAAGTAAGCGGAAAAGGAAAAGAATATCTTCAGATATTTTTGGATAAGCAGAAATCTCCTTATCGCCGAATAATTAAGCCTATAAAACCTAGCATCGTCAAAATTGTAAAATAAATATAAGAGATAATATTTGATATTTGTGCTCTTTTTTTGAAAGACTTGATATTTTTCGCGAAGAATTGTCTCCATTATTGAAAATAAGCATCTTACTTGGTAGAATAAAAAAGATAAAGAAATAAGTTCTTTAAACTTAAATTAAGGAGCCATCATTATGGATTTTATTTGGAATAGAGATGAAACGTCACTGGTAAACTGGATTTTAACAATTGCACTTATTTTAGTAATCTACGGATTGTTATTTGTTGTTATTCATCGTGTGGTAAAAAGAAAAATGGGATTCGTTGTATGGGGTCTCTCTTTGTTTTTCATTCTTACCTCCTATATTCTTTGTCTCGATGGCGTAATGATTGTTGCCTCAATGGTCAGCGCGGTGGCATTAACAATATCCCTATTTGCCAATCTCGGTGGTTTACGCGCCTTTTTAGCTAATCCATTCCGCAGAGCTAGTGGCAAAAATGTTAATTTTGGAGTCGAAAAAATTTACGATCGAAAAGCTCTATATAAGAACATTGAAGTTGCGGTTACAACATTATCAAAGAGTCGTATCGGGGCCTTAATTACCTTTGAAAAGAATACCTCCTTAAAGGATATTATGAAAAATGGTGTTCCTATTCTCGCTCCCGTTACTCCTGAATTATTGACAACAATTTTCTATCCTGGCACTCGTTTGCACGATGGCGCGGTTGTTGTCCACGGAAACGAAATTATCGCTGCTAGTGTCTTTTTTACTCCAACTACCAAACCATTTGCCTATAAATATGGTTCTCGTCATCGGGCAGCAATTGGCATTTCAGAAGTTACTGATTCGGTTACTGTTGTTGTCAGCGAAGAGACCGGAAGAATTTCTTTCGCTGTGAATGGTGAATTAGAAACCGTTAGTCCTGATGCCTTCTTGCGCGCTTTTGAGACATATATGGCAGATGGAGGAAGCGAAGAATAATGGGGAAATATTTTGGCACTGATGGTGTTAGAGGTTCAGCAAACGAAAGATTGACCGCCCAACTTGCCTATAAGATAGGCAGATACATTGGTCAATATCCTCAGGGAAAGAAAAATAGAATTGTCATCGGCAGAGACACTCGCCTTTCTGGTTCCATGTTAGCTTCTGCTTTAATAGCTGGTATTACTTCCAGTGGTGGTGATGTTTATAAAGTTGGTGTCACAACTACTCCATCAATATCTTATCTTGTAGAAAAGAAAGGATTTGATTTTGGCATTATGATTTCAGCAAGCCATAATCCTTTTTACGACAACGGAATTAAGATTTTCGCTCCGAATGGTGAAAAACTCAATTCTATAGTAGAACTCGAAATTGAAAAATACATCGATTCTCCTGTTGATGATTTACCATTAGCTGCCAATAAGAAGATTGGTCAACTAATCATTGCAAAAGAATTGATAAACGAATATATCGATTTTATCGCTAGTAAAGCTGAAGGTGATTTGTCGCATATGCGCCTCGCTATCGACTGTGCCCATGGCTCAGCCGCCATTACAGCTAAGGAACTTTTCATTGATAGACTTCATCTTAATGCCGATCTTTTTAATGCTGATTTTAACGGAATTGATATTAACGACAATTGCGGCTCCACCCATTTAAAGTTTCTTAAAGAGAAAGTGCTCGAAGGCCATTACGATTTAGGAATTGCCTTTGATGGAGATGCCGATCGCTGCCTTTTTATCGATAAGTACGGCAATATTGTCGATGGTGATACAACGATGTATTTGAATGCTTTATATATGAAAAAACATCATTCTCTAGAAAAGGATACAATCGTATTGACAATCATGTCGAACTATGGATTAAAAAAGGCCCTGGCTGAAAAAGGGTTAAATTATGAAGAGGTAGCTGTCGGAGATAAAAATGTTCAAACACGTCTAAAAGAAAAACAATTATCGCTTGGTGGAGAGCAATCAGGTCATGTCATTTTCTATGATGATTTAAACACTGGCGATGGGCAACTGACCGCTATTCACTTATTAAATGTTTTAACCACTGAAAAAAAGACAATTAAGGAATTATCTAAAGACTTAATCATCTTCCCTCAAACTCTTAAAAATATTGTCGTCCCGAATAAAGAAGCGATCATGGAACATCAAGGTTTAAAAGACTACATCAAGGAACAGGAACGAACCTTAAATGGTGATGGTAGAATTCTTGTAAGGTGCAGCGGTACCGAACAATTAATTCGGGTCATGGTCGAAGCAACTGATTTCAATATTTGCAATGACATTACCGATAAAATTACCGCCTACATTAGCGATATTAGTTATTAATTTATGATTGATTCAAAGTCTATTTACGATTATATTATCAAAATTCAAGCTATTGCAAAAATTGGCCTTACCTATAGCAAAGACCCATATGCAATTACGAATTATCAAGAGATAAACGATTTATCCAAGGCTTTTTTGGAGGATTTTGTCAATATCAAACTTGATCGTCCAAACTACTTTGAGAAAAATGTTTATCCGACTCCGAATATTTCTGTAAGGACCATTATTTTTAACAAAGAACGCAATAAAATATTAATGGTTAGAGAAGTCAAAACTCAAAATTATTCCCTTCCAGGTGGATGGGCCGAATTATATGATTCTCCTAGCCAAACCGCCATTAATGAATGTCTTCAAGAAGCCGGAGCAGACATCAGCTCGGTTCGCTTGGTGGGTGTAACAAACCGTACCCCGTTTAAAAGTAATACATCTGTTCCTGAATATGTCATCGTATTCGAAGGAATGATTTCTGGAGCATTACATGATCACGAATATGAAACTGACGATGTAGGTTGGTTTCCGATTGATAATCTTCCAGAGATATCGCGAAAATTATCAATGGAAGAACTGCAAAGAATGATTACAGCCGCTCGAGACGGAACAGTCATTTTTGATTAACTAAGGAGAAAATTTAGTAGTAAAAATCAAGATGACCTTATAAAGTAGGGATATTTTTGGTAAAATTATTATAAATAAAATTATGTTTGCTTATTATCTTACACTTGTTAACTTAAATCCCTTACAAATTTCATTTGTTGTTGTGGCTGCTGTGGTAGTGGTAGTTTCTATTTTTTGTGCTATTTTCTTTCCTACTCGACATTTTTTTATAAAAAAGAAATTCCAAAAATACTATTACAAAAAAATATACCAAATTGCTTTTAATCAAGATTATTATCTCATCAACGATTTTCTATTTAGAATTGACGATTCAACTGTGATGGGCATCGACCATATTCTTTTTGCCGATCGCTACATCTTTATCATCAACGATTACTATTACGAAGGCGATTTGCTTGGCAACGCCGATGACAAATCATTGATTTTTGTTGATAAAAAGGGAAAGAAACAGTATACCGATAACCCATTTGTCAATAGTGAAAAAATCATTTCTCGTCTTTCGATGATTACTGGTATTGATAGCTCATTGATGATCGGAGTTATCCTTGTTAACAACACTTGCAAATGTTATGTGAAATCAGAATCCAAACAATTTTATATCGTCCAGCGCAAATTTTTAAAAATGCTTGTGAAAAATATTGAATCTCGAACCGTCGGTAGAATTAATCCTGTCCAATTAGATAGTGCTGTTAAGGCAATATACCGCCTTAATCGCAGAAAGAAAAAATGAAAATTAAAGAGACCTTTGCCCGTTCAAAGAAATACTATTCCGCACATCCTCTAAACTCTTGGGTCTTAGGGATAACCTGTGCAATTTTTATTGCTGCCATTTATGGGTTTGATTTAGCCATTCCCGGTTTGAACTATCTCATGATTCCTATTTTAGGAATTCCTTTTTTCTTTGCCTCGATTATTTCTCACTTCCAACTCAAGATGAATAATGAAGTGCAGACACGGAATTTTTCTCGATTCTTTGCCTTGTATTTCACCAAACCATTTCGGTCATCTTTTCGAGTCCTAATATCTTTTTTCAAATCGCTTATCATCGAGGCCGTTTTCACAATTGTTCTTTTTATTATTTTTTATTTAATTTTTACGAACAATTATGGAAGCACCTTTAATGATAATTTTGTTGGCTTCTTCGAAACGCTAACTGATTCAAGTTTAACGACTACAGCATACAATGCCGCCATTCAAGAATATTTATCCGCCAACAATAATATGCTCTATGTGTTTTTAAATTTAATCATCATCCCTTCATCATTCTTTTCTTCCCTATCTTTTATTTACTTTATTTCTCTCGAATCCTTAAGTGTTTTTGCTCGGTTGATTTTTTCCCAAAACCCGCCTCCTTTTACCAAAATTGCATTAAAAGGAGCCATAAAAAAGCAAGGAAAGAGTTTCTATGCCACTTATTTTGGATTGAACTGGCCATTATTTATTCTAGTTATTATTGGGTTTGTGGGTGGACTGACTGTTACGCTTCAATTCGTTGGCGATATCACCCTCGCTTCTACTATTGCGATGATGTCTGGTTTAGGATTGACATCATTATTCCTCCCATTTTATTTCTGCAACATGGAAGCTATTTATTCATTTTTAGATAAGGATGTTCGTACGATATCAAAAAACCTCACTAAACAGATGATTCTTGACATTCAAGCTGAGAGAAATCTCGTTGAAAAAGAAGCGGAATTATTGGTTAAAACTCTTGATGAGTTAAAATTTTCTGAAGATGATTCGCCTAATATTGATGACAACTCAGAAGATAAAAATCCAGATTCAGATAAAGAAAAAGACCCATTCGATGAGTCTTAATAATCATCTGGAGCAAGTGACGGGAATCGAACCCGCATAACTACCTTGGCAAGGTAGTGTTCTACCACTGAACTACACCTGCATTGCAACTTGGTTTACCAAATTCGCTTACTTATTATAACAAAACATATTCAAGATGCAATATAATTTCTTAACTAGGAGGAGACACAAAATGATTACCAACAAAGAATTAGCAAATATTATATTCCCCGATGTCACATTAACTCTCGACGATTTGGAGAAAAGATATCCACAGAGACACTTATCCGAAGGAGCAGAAGTCACCCGCTTCGCTCCTAGTCCAACCGGCTTTCTTCATACCGGCTCTTTATTTACTAGCATGATTTGCCGCAAAGTGGCTTCTCAAAGCAACGGAGTCTTTTTTGTGAGACTTGAAGATACGGATACCAAACGAGAAGTCGAAGGATCCGGCACTCAACTATTAGAACAGTTGAAGGTTTTCGATATTACACCAGATGAAGGATACCTCGGAGATTATCAAAAAGGAATCTATGGACCCTATATACAATCAGAAAGAGCAGACATTTATCGAATTGCGATTAAACACTTATTAGAAATAGGAAGAGCCTATCCTTGCTTTTGCACTCCCGATGAATTAAATGATATTCGTGCAAAGCAAGAAGCCGCTAAGCTTGTTCCTGGGTATTATGGACAGTTCGCCAAATGCCGTTTCTTGACCAACGATGAAAAAGCCACTCGCTTATTAGCGGGAGAACCATTTGTCATCCGTTTTAAAAGCAATGGCAATCATATCCGCAAAATAAAAGTGAATGACTTGGTTCATGGCGCTTTTGAAATCGCCGAAAATGACCAAGATATTGTTATCTATAAAAGTGATGGTCTTCCTACTTATCACTTCGCCCATGTTGTCGATGATCATTTTATGCGTACAACCACCGTTATTCGCGGCGAAGAATGGATTGCTTCCCTTCCCATCCACATAGACTTATTCCAAGCCATGGAATGGCCAGCTCCTCTTTACGCTCATTTACCTGTTATCATGAAATTGGATGAGAACGGCAACAAGCGAAAGTTATCTAAGAGACTAGATAGCGAAGCCGCGGTTAGCTACTTCCTTCAAGATGGTTACCCAACCGAAGCCATTATCATGTATTTGATGACGATTGCCAATTCCAACTTTGAAGAATGGATTTTCCAAAATAAATTTGAAAACATGCAAGCCTTCGTTTTTTCCTTCACCAAAATGTCTTTAGATGGCGCTCTCTTTGACATTGGTAAATTGAATTTTTTTGCCAAAGAAATTTTATCAAAAAAGAATAAAGATCAAATCTTTGACATGGTCGTCGCCTATGCTAAAAAATATCAGCCAAAACTTTTAGAGGTTGTCAACCGTGACCACGCCTACTTCAAAGAGATTATGAATATTGAAAGAGAAAAAGAGAATCCTCGGAAAGACTATGTAAAATTTGGCAATCTTTTAGAATCAATAAGTTTCTTTTACCACGATTTTTATGAAGATCTTTTCAAAGAAAAACTTCCATTCTCTGAGAAATTAGCGCCTTCCATAATTAAGAATGTCTTACATTCAATAAAAGAAAAATTATCGCTTGAACAAGATGAACAATCCTGGTTCAGTCAGTTAAAACAAATCGGCGAATCGTTGGGTTTTGCTCCAAACGGAAAGCTATATAAAAACAATCCTGAGCTATATGTCGGTTCAGTCGCGGATGTCGCTGAAATTCTGCGAATTACCCTCACAGGAAAGAAAAATAGTCCTAATCTTTTTTACGTCATGAAAGTTCTTGGAAAGAGCCGTTGCGATAAAAGAATTGAAAGAGTAATTTCTTCGTTTTAATTTATCTGGAGAGTGTTATATAATACTCTCACCGGTCCCATGGTCAAGCGGTTAAGACGAGACCCTCTCAAGGTCTAATCCCGGGTTCGATTCCCGGTGGGATCACCAAAAATATTTATTAGCTTTGAGTTTCTCAAAGCTTTTTTTCATCTTTTTGTTATAATGAAATATATGAAAATACTCTTTATATATAATCCATCGAGTGGAAAAGGACTTAAGCCTCGACAAATTGAATATATCATTCATGAATTATCAAATATGTCATCATCAATAGAATACCGTTTTTGCGAAAATCTTCGTCAGCTTTATGACGTATTAGAAAAGCCTTTATACACTTATGATATTTTAGTGTTCGCTGGGGGAGATGGAACTTTTCATCATGTGGTTAATGCCTTATCGAACCATCAATATCGACCGATTTTGGGCATTATCCCTTGCGGTACGCTGAATGATGCGAGCAAAAATTTTGGATACAACCGAAATATTGCTCATTCACTAAAGATGATTAGCAAAGGATTGGTCAAAGAAGTTGATGTTCTTAAAGTTAATAACCATTATGGTGTTTTCAGCCTTTCGGTGGGCACATTTTCCGATATTCCTTATAAAGTTAAAGCTAATAAAAAGAAACGATTTCATGTTCTATCTTATTATGGACTAGCCTTAAAATCTTTAGTGAGAAAGGGACACGTTCAAGGCGAAATATCAATAAATAACGAAAAACCATTTTGTTTCAGCGCTCCCTTTTTATTGGTATTAAATTCTCAATATATGGGTGGATTTAAAATTAACAATCAAGCTAAACTGGACGATGGATTAGCCGATTTACTTTATACAAGTGATGGGTGGTTTAACGGATTATTTAGATTTTTCTTTCGACAAAGAAAAGTGCATAAATTCTCTTTCAACGAGGCAAATATTACGATGAATAAAAAAAGTTCTTGGGATATCGATGGTGAAGAATTAGTGGCTAAAAAAGTGAACATTAAAGTCCTCAAAAATCATCTTAAAATCATCGTAAAAAACTAGAAAATTATTAAAAATAATCTAGATTTGCTTACATTTTTAATAAAAATAATTGTTTTTTAGTGTGGGCCCGTTAATAATATAGTTATCTGGAGGACTTTTTATGAAAAAGAGTTTCAAAATTCTATTTGTTATTTTGAGTATTTTCACCGCTTTATTTTTTGGTGGAGCGGTCGGAACAATCGTTACTCAAATCACGCTGATTGAGCCTGCTGCTTGGGGGGCATTATTTACTACCTTTCTCCCTGCTGCCGCTTCTTTCAACGTTTTATATAGTGGAATCATTTTCTATGCTTCCATTGTCATAGGCATTGCCTTGATGATTCTTAGCCTTGTTTTAATTAAGAAAAATATTGGTTTAAAAATTGTTTGTGCAATTTTTTCCTTCGCAATCGCTCTTCTTGGAGTAATGGTTGCTAGCATTCTTGCTCATTCGAATGTATTTATCAATTTTGCTTCTACAGAGACTGCTGTACTTATTGGAACATATGCCATCGTTATATTAAGTGGGCTATATTGTATATTTGTAATTGTTCTAGTTGTCTTGTCCATTGTTTTTACAAGAAATGCTGTTCAAGATTCAGATGACATTTTCACCAATGAGATACCCGCGGAAAATACTGAAAAATTGGAGACTGACAAGATTGAAACTTTAGCCGCTCCTGCTGATCCTATTGAATATGAGGATTTATCTGCCGAACCAATTCCTGTTTTTATTCCTGAACCAGAGCCTGAAATTGAACCAGAACCAGAAGTTCCGCTCTCATCGGCTGCTCAAGTTCCTCCAGAGGTTGTACGTGATATCGTTCGCGAAATGACACCCACTCCTGCCCCTGCTCCTACTCAAGAGCCAATTGATCCCAAAGAATTAGCTGCGATGATTCGTGATATCGTTCGCGATGAAATAGCTCGTAATAATGCTCAACAGCCAAAACAAGAGGCGCGCCCAACAACCGACAATCATAGCATTGTTGGTGCAACATTTGGTGGACCCCTCATCGTTCAATATTTTGGAAATGGTATGTCTCCAATTCCGCAGAATATTGAACCAGTTTCTCGCCCTGCGCCTGCCCCAGTTTCAACACCTGTTAAAGTCCCTACTCCAACTCCAGCAATTGTTAAGTCTGTTAAGTCTGAACCTGCCTCGCCAGTCGAAAAAGTTGAAGCGACCCCAGTGGTGTCACCAATTGCTAAACCCGAGATTGTTACGGTTACTCCTGTTGTAGAAGAGCCAGCTGCTCCAAAAGCACCAATCATTCGCATTCCTTTTGAAGAAAGAATGTTAAGCGCTGAAAAAGAAATGAAAGAGAATTACAACGCAATTAAAAATGAGATTCTATCCTATGGTGTCAAATCACGTGTTTCTTCTTCTGGCGATACCTTCCGTCTTCATAGAAAGACATATGTCAAATTAACAATCGCAGGAAAGAGTTTGAAATTGTATTTTGCTCTTAACCCTGATGATTACAAAGATTCAACCATCCCAGTTCAGGATGCGGGGAATAAAGCCATTTACGCTGAGATTCCACTCGTCTTTAAGGTCAAATCCGCTTTATCAATGAAACGTTGCAAAGAATTGATTCAAACAGTCATGGAAAATGATGGCTTGGAACAAGGCGAAGTTGGCACTGTTAATTGGGTTAAAGAATTGAAAGTTGCTGCGAAAGACAAATCAAAAAAAGATCTTAAAGATGAAAAATAATAACTTCTAACTCATCTAATAATTAGCCGTTTTTAACGGCTTTTTATTTTATCTAGCGCGCGTAAAAAACTTATTTATAAATACATAACTATTTGCGCGCGAACCAATTTCATGCTAATATTCTTAACTGAGCAAATTATTCGGAAGGGATGTGGTCATCGAATGGATGTGCCTCTGTCGTGGCTCGTAATTGTAATATGCCTTGTTGGCAGCTTCTTCTTTTCTGCTAGTGAAACAGCGTTATCTTGTTGTAATCGCTTTAAAATACAAATCAAAGCAGATGATGGAAGCAAAACTGCAAAACTGCTCTTAAAAGTTTGTGACCGATTTGATCGAGCGTTAACCGTCATTCTCATCGGAAATAATATAGTCGCTATCGCTGCATCAGTTGTTTCGGCAACTCTTTTTGTGAAGTTCATATTGCCTCCTGCCACATATGGTTTAAATCAGGATACTGTCTCGATGATTTCATCAATTTTTATGACTTTTCTTTTCTATATTCTTGGTGACACCTTTCCAAAAACAATTGCCAAAGCAATCCCTGATACTGTCTCATACATTGTGGTTTTTCCAATCTATTTTTTTATGATTATTCTCTTTCCAATCGCGGTAATTTTTGAGTTGATGACCAAGGCTATTGAAAAGATATTCAAAGTAAAAACGGATGACAAATTCACTGAAGAAGATTTTGAAAACGCGATTGAAAAAACGACAAATGAAGGTTTGCTGGAGCAAGAACAAACCGAAATAATTCAGTCAGCCTTAGAATTTGTCGACACCAATGTCCGCGAAGTTCTCACCCCCAAAAAAGATGTCTTTGCTTTAGACATTAATACTTTAACGCAGGATAAAATGAAAGAAATTCTTCTCAATACTAATTACTCGCGCATCCCTGTTTATGATCAAGAACCCGATAATATAATTGGCATTTTATTAGTGAAAACTTATTTTAAAGAAATAACTAAAAATTCCAATATTTCAATCCGTAAAATTTTAAGTAAACCATACTTTGTTCCCAACACGATTATGATTGATGATCTTTTCAATGGTTTTAAAAAGAACCATAGCCATATCGCCATCGTGAGAGACAAAGACCACAAGATGGTTGGCATGGTGACCATGGAAGATGTTCTTGAAGAACTAGTGAGCGATATTGGCGAACCAAGCACTCCCAAGGAGAAAAAGTAAAATGGTTTGGTATTATATAATACTTGCTATCCTATGCATTTTCAGTGCTTTTTTCTCGTGCTCTGACATCGTCTATGGAGTGGTGGATAAAGACCGCTTACAAAAAAATATTGAAAAAGGTATCAAAATTAGAAGATCAAAATTAGCCTTAAAAATTGCTCGTGAGTATGATTTTACTATCTCATCAATTCTTTTTGGCAACAACGTTGTCAACATTGGGGCTTCAACGGTTGTCACTTTGATTGGGGCGGGAATCGCTCTTCAAACTTCTAGTGGCGACTTAGCTACAACAATCGCCCCGATTATATTTACTATTTTTATGATTATTTTTTGTGAATTCTTTCCCAAGGCGATTGGCAAGAGATTCAACTTCTCATTAGCATTATTTTTTGCTTATCCTCTTGCTGTTTTCAAAATCATTACCTTCCCGATTGTTTGGCCTATTTCCAAACTCTTTGCTTTAGTCGGAAAACTATTCCGAAAAAAGTCAAAAGAAGAAGACATCATTGATGAAGATGTGCTAAATGAGATGGTCGACACCATTGAAGAATATGGCGAACTAGAAGAGGGCGAAGCAGAACTCGTTCGCTCAGCAATCGATTTAAATGATATTGAAGCATATGAAATTATGACTCCTCGAGTCGATGTCTTTTGCATCGATGTCGAAGATGACATTAATGGAATACTTAAAGAGGGAGAAATTTTTATTCACTCTCGCATCCCTGTTTACGAAGGCACAGTAGACAATATCATCGGCATTTTGCCCATTAAATTGCTTTTAAAGGCCTATTTAAGAGGCGAAGCCATCAACGTTAGAAAACTATGCTATGCGCCATTATTTGTTCCTCGCAACCATCAAGTTATGGACTTGCTTAGTGAATTTAAAGCCTCAAAAATTCATATCGCTGTCATCAAAGACGAATATGGCGGAACCGAAGGTATTGTCACGATGGAAGACATTCTCGAAGAGATTGTTGGCGACATTTTTGACGAGACTGATGAAATCGAAGAGGAATACGTTGAACAAGGAATTGGCAAATTTATTGTTGATGGGGCGATGAACATTGATGACTTTTTTGATCTCATCAATTTTGATGAAGAATATGAAACCGACTACGCAACGGTATCTGGATTGTGCCAAGATATTTTAGATCGCTTTGCGAAAGTTGGAGATGCTTTTGACTTTTTCCATTATACTTTTATTGTCTTGGAAGCTGATCAGTACACCGCAAAAGAAATTATGGTTATTGATAAAAACATCAGTGAAAAAGCTAAAGAAGAGGAAAAAGAAGCAATTAATGAAAAAGATTAATCACTATATAAGAGATAATTTAGTTGACCTTCAAGGAAAAAAAGTTATCATCACTGGCGCCAATAGTGGAATTGGCTTTTCTATATGCGATGTTTTGCTTTTTAAAGGAGCACACATTGTCATGGCGTGTCGCAGCATGCAACGCGCTGAGGAATCACGCGACATATTAATTCAAAGACACCCCGATGCTTTAATTGATATTGTCATATATGATCAATCATCCATTTCCTCCATTAAATCTTTTGCTCAATTGTTGCAAAACGAACATCGAGATTTTTACACTTTAATTCTTAATGCTGGGGTCTTCTCTCCTAAGAGAAGCTCCAAATTTGAGAATTCGGTCCCTTTAACAATTGGAACTAACTTTCTCGGGCCTTTATATTTGGTCTCACTTTTGCAAGATTTCCTCTCCATAGTACAAACCGAAAAACGGATCATTTTGCAAGGTTCTTTAGCCTATCATTTTGTTCGTTATAAAAACAAAGAACTTTCTTTGCTTAATGGTAAACAAAGTTTAATGAAACAATATTTTATTTCCAAACTTGGCATCGCTCAAATCTTTAACTTTTATTCATCATCAAATGCTAACCCTTATGTGAAATATCTCTTGGCTGAACCAGGAATTAGCAACACTCAAATAATTAGAAATTATAAAAAGTGGTTTAAAATAATCGCAAACGGATTTCTGTCTGTATTTTTGCATAGCAATGTGAAAGCTTCCCTTTCGGCCTGCCATTTGACATGCCAGAAGGTAGCCAGTGGAGATTATTATCGACCGAGAGGGTTATGGTCAGTAAGCGGATATCCGCATTTAAGCTATTTTAAGAAAAAGCGAATTGACTATCGTCTAATAATTGATGGTCTCGACATTATGAGGTGTCGCTATGCTAAATGAAATTAATGCTGCAGTGTTATATATCTCAAAGCAGGAGAATGATCTCTATTATTTAAGAGAATTTATTTGTCTTGCTAAAAACGCTGGCTATAAGGTTGTTGAGACTTTTCATCAAAACCTCGACAAACCTTCTCCCCACACATATTTTGGTCCCGGAAAGATTGTTGAAATTAGACAAATTATCGAAAATAGGCTTCAAAAACCCGACGAAAACTCTTCTTTTGAGTATATTTTAGTTAATGATGAAATAACTCCTCTTCAAAAGAAAATAATGGAAGACATATTAGGCCTACCGGTCGTTGATCGAACTTCTATCATTCTAGAAATTTTTGATTTAAATGCGAAAAGCAAAGAAGCAAAACTTCAAGTCGAAATTGCCAAACTAAAATATGCTAGCAATCAACTAGTGGATGCGCTTGCTTCCTATTCTCAAGTTACTTCCGGAAAAGGAAAAAACAAAGGAGAGGGTGAAAAGGCCATTGAACTGAACAAAAGACAAATCGAAAACAAGATTTATCTTAAAAAGAAAGAACTTGAAGAAATCAAGTTATCAAGACGAACATCTCGCAAAAAAAGAAATAACTCATCGATTACAAAGATTGCTGTTGTGGGTTATACAAACGCTGGCAAATCTTCGCTGATTAATGGTTTGCTACATTATCAACATAGTCACCCCAGCAAAACTGTTTTGGTAAAAGATGATGTTTTTGCGACCTTAGAAACATCGACGCGTTTAATTAACTGCTATGGTTTTCCAACCTTTTACATTACCGATACTGTGGGATTCATTTCCAACCTTCCCGTCTACTTGATTGATGCTTTTCGATCGACACTTGAAGAAATTTGTGAAGCTGATTTAATTGTTGAAGTCATTGATTTTTCTGATACCTACTACCAAGAGCATATAAAAACAACTGCGGATGTCTTGTCTCAACTTGGAGTAGAGAATATTCCTATTATTTACTTATTTAATAAATATGATCAGGTTGTTAGAACCCCAGGCCTATTGCCTAAGGAAAATGAACTTTATACCTCTTTATTGCCAGATAACAACAATGTTCAAGAAATATTGAAGTTTCTCTCCTCAAACATTGCCAAAAATTGGAAGCATAAGAATATCGTTTTCCCATTTGAAAAAGATTTCTTTCGCTTTACAGCCGAAAATTATGTTAAGTCATATAAACAAAAAGAAGACGGATACCATTGCTCCGTCTACTTTAATCCTTTAACTATTTATAAATATGACTATTTATTCAAGCCACGCGATTGAATGACTCGGTCATAGACTCTTTTAATCTCATCAGCGACTTGTTCAACTGTTTGTGTCTCAGAATTGATATGAAAATCAACTTCTGGGATATTTTTTTCTGCGAAAGCGGTTTGATCGTGAAGCAATCTCTTTTTGGCGATTTCATCAGGATCTCCTCTTTCAATCATTCTCCTATATCTTGTTGATTCAGTTGAATCAAGAAAGAATGTCACAATTGAAGGATCGTTTAGTGCAATATAGGCTCGAAGACCTGCTGGGTCAATAACTATGCATCGGCCTGGAGCGATTTGATCCTTGGTTGAACCATAAAAATTACCATTGTAAATTGTATGCTCGACAAAACGATCATCACGAAGCATTTGTTCAAAGTTTGATTTATCAACGAAAAAATAATCTCGGCCGTTCACTTCTCCTGCTCTCATATAGCGAGTGGTAGTAGTGATCATTTTTGTGATGCCGTATTTCTTCGCTAATGTTTTGGCGACCTCTGTCTTGCCGCTAGCGCTCGCGCCTGCTAAAACAATCATGGAATTATTATATAAGTTTGATTTATTAAAAACAGCAAAAAGCGAAAAACAAGAATATTTCTTTAAATTTCCAACTTTTTTCTCATGTTGAGATAACAAAGTTATATAGGAGAACACATGAAACAAACACCTCACGCTTCTTTTAAATCGCTCTCTTTTGAAGTCGAAAAGATAGCCCTTATGTATTTTTCGAGTAAAAAACAAATAAGGGAAATACGAATCTATTCATTTTCTTCTGGTGATCAAGATATTAGTAATCCCTTTTATCTTATCGTTTCAAAAGTTGAACATGCGTTTGAAGAGTTGGATAATGTTGAAAAAGTTTTTATTAATAATGATTTTTTTCACGAAAGTTATCCCTTTTGGTGGGAAACCATCTATCCCAAATGGACATACTATCGATATAAAAGAAAAGCGATGATTCACTTCCTCAAAGCTTATGAAAAATAAATATTACTGGTTAGCTATATTGCTCTTTCTTTTGATGCCATTGGCGCTGTCCGCCGCACCAATCAATAAATACCAATTATCCTCACCTATTTATGGGCCTTTTGAACAACATGCCGACAATCCGAACTTAAAAATTGATATCACTAGCACATCTCTTATTAATCAAGAAGTGTATTGTCTTTTCAAAATAATGGATGAAAACAATATTGTTGTTGCTCAATCAAAAAGCACAAACGCAATTGTCTCCAAATTTCAAAATGGAAAGGTCAGCATTAATTTACTTACTCAAGCATATTTAGATAGTAATGGTATGGATGTTTTATTTTATTTAGTTGACTCCAAAAACTCGAGCAACCTTCTATCATCCAACTTTCAAGTGTTTCCAATAAAGACTAGTACTTATAATCCAATAGAATATTCGCAGAGTCATATTTTTGAATATTCAACTAGTTTTAAATTTGCCAATAGCGGAATCATAACCTACCAAGAAAAATATATTTTCAATGACTTTTTTGATTATTTTTTGATTGATACATACTATCGTTTACTCATTAATCAGTACTTCTTTTCTTATCAATACATAAATGATTTGACATATCGAAAGGCCTATTTAATTTTGCCAGATTCATTCAATGAATTTTGCTATATTGAATCTAATGATAATGGTCAAATAGTTGTTCCATTATCATTGGTAAAAAATGCTGAAAACTACTCGCTTTCTTTTCCTACAAAAATGTATGTGAATCCAAACACTCTTGAAATGTCTATTACAAAGCTTGCTGGCTTTGCGATTACATCCTATTTTTATTTACCAATTAACCATTTAAAAGATTTGAATGAGTCTACTTTTACTTTTGTAATCGAAGGCCTTGGCTATAGTCAATCGAATTTTATTTGGACAGCATCTTTTCTTGTTTACCAAGGATTAATTGGACCTTGTGATAATAGTGATTATTGCGTGATAGGAGGAATTATTTTATGATTGCTGCTTTCCTTTCTCTTCTAGCGGTTATACTTTGCTTTCAATTATTTGCTATTACCACAAATCTCACTGCCATTAATCGAATTGTTATTGCAACTCCCATGGCTTTGTTCGAAACATCAATCCCTTTAATAAATGAAGAGGAAAGCACTGTTTTATATTTTGATAAGCGGACACTTGAAGATAATTTGTCGGTTTATTATTCCAATGTTTTAGATAAATATGCGAAAGAAGTGACTTTGGATTTCTACTATTATTACCAGGAAGATCAATCTTATTGTATTGATGATAAATGCAATGCAGTTGAAGTAAACATTTCAGCTAAGATAATTTTTAACTTCCAATACAATCGAGTAATGTTTTATGAAATAAAGGAAACAACTAATGGACATTAACAAAGCGATAACCTTTATTGAGTCTTCTTTTCTCTCCCCTTTATTGAAAGACAGTGACATCACCGATATATCTTTCAATGGAGAAAACATTTTTTATCTTCACAATCTTTTTGGAAGGAAAGTAGCGGATATTGAGACTGATTTAATTGAGACAAAAGACTTCATCCGTCAAATCGCTAATTTGGCTGACAAGCAATTTTCCTATCAGGTTCCCATACTTGATGTTTCGATTGGCCAATATCGCTTAAACGCTGTTCATCAATCAATTGGTAGGATTGGCAAAGACACATCCTTAACATTTTCTTTAAGAATTGCCTCATCTCTCCCCAGAATAACGGATAGCAATGATTTTCTTAGCGATGAATTGATTGATCTTTTTGAGGTTCTCATCAAATCAGGTATTTCGATTGTGATCGGTGGTCTGACTGGCAGTGGCAAAACCGAATTTCAGAAGTACCTGTTAAGAAAAATACCGGAAAACAAACGGATTATCCTCATTGATAATGTTTTGGAGTTAGAACAAGTTCGCGAACAAACAAAATTAGATTTAAACACATGGCAAGTAGATGAAAGAAATAACAATTCCTCAATCCAAGAATTAGTAAGAAATGCTTTGAGAAGCAATCCAGACTGGCTGATTGTCGGGGAAGCAAGGGGTTCGGAAATGATTGAAGTTTTGAATTCCGCAATGACAGGACACCCGATCATCACAACAATTCATTCAATTGACGCAGCAAGTATGCCTTCTCGCATGGTAAGGATGATATTAATGAATGATAAAAAGATGAGCTATGAGGACACGATGAAGGATGTCTTGTATCATTTTCGTTTCTATGTCTATCTCGTCAAAGAAGAAAATGAACATGGCCAAATAAAAAGGCGAGTCTTATGTCTTTATTACATTAATGAAAATGGGAAAGCAGATTACTTATATCGATGGAGTAAAGGTAGACATAATTATAAAAAAATTGAGCAAAAAATGGTTGAAATGTTAAATTTTGATCAATCTAATCAACTTTTCATCAAAACATTTATCAAGGAAAATGGCCATGAGTAAAAGCGTTTTAATTGGTTTAATTCTAAGCGTAGCTTTTGCATTTATTTGCTATTTCGCCACTGAGAACATTATTGTATCCTTTGTCGTTTTTGGGCTAACCATTTTATATTTTGTTTTAGTAATTGAAAGAAGATTTAAGAAATATTTGAAAATGATAAAAAGATTTCATGATTGTTATTTTTTCATAAACAATTTTATTGTTTCGCTAAGTGTTAAGGAATCAATCAGCGGAGCTTTTATATCGGCCAGCGAGTCGCTTGGACAAGATTTTAAAGAAGAACAGGAGGGGATTCCAGATCTAACCGAAAATGAAAAAATTCTCTACCTGAAAAGATTTTTTCCTTTCCATTTGTATGCACTTTTTGCGGACATTGTTGTCCTTTGGTGTGAACAAGGAGGAGATATTTTAGTTATGTCTGGTTATTTAAGCAATGAATGTCGGGAAACCGAAGAATATGTCATTTTTTGTCAAAGTGAAAATCGAAAGATAGTGGTTGAGTTTTCTATCCTTTGGTCATTTTCTCTACTCATTTTGTCAATTCTTCGCCTTGTATTAGCTGATTTTTATCATTCAATCACACAGCAGGTATTTTATCCTTACGCTGTTTTATGCATTTTTCTTATTTTGCTTTTTTCGGTAGAACTGTTAACAAAAAGAATGACCAAAATAGATATCAGAGGTTGGAATTATGGTGATAAATAAGTGGCGTAAACAAATTGAAGAGCTCGGCTATTCATATCGCAAAGAAGTATTTAAAATCATTTTATCAAATTTAGTTCTAATTATTTCTTTTGGTTTGATAAACTTTTTCCTTAAAGAACTGTTGATTATGGTCTTCAGCATCCTCGGTCTCGTTTTTATTAATTATTTTTTGTTTTCCTTTTATTCCAATAAGAAAGCACAAAGCGAAAAGGCACATAACGAGGAGCTTATATCTTTGTTATCTTATTTCCAAACCTTTATTGTTAATAACAATACTGTTTATCAATCATTTCAAAAGATAAGCGAATTTGCTTCTCCGTGGATGAAAGAAAAAATCAGTTCATTCCTTATAAATATTGATGGCGATAAAAGCGTGAAACCATTTATGGATTTTGCTTTTAATTTCACTAACAATGTCACCAAAAACTTGATGCTATCAATCTATCAAATGGTTGATCAAGGTCAAAACTCATTGCAACTTTCTCAATTCACTGTTCTTTTCCAAAGCATTACCAACAATTACAATTCTGAAATGAAAGTCAAAAAACAAAAGTCTTTATCTCAAATGACCACCTTTCCACTGCTTGGTGCAGGAGCAATCGTAATTGTTCTATCTTTTAGCATTATTTCGGTTGTGGGAGATATGGTTAATGTCTTATAAAATTGGTTTGATTCTTTCGATGATTTTTGTGGCGCTTTTCTTTGCCTTTGGCATTGACATAATCACAATTCAATTTGTTTTTAGCAACTTGGATGCACAATCGGTTGCTATTTCGTATCGAATCAGTCAATACGGCACACTTGATGATAATTTAATTCAAGAAATCGAAAATCGTTACAAAGTTGATTTTGAATGTTTAAGTTATTGTCACCCCCAGTTTGGTGAAACCCTCGATTACAAAATATCTCGTCAGATCACTCCTATCGTTATTTCAAAGGAACCCATGACAATAGCGATAAAGCGATCGGCAATCATTGGTTATTATTCATAGAAAGGAGAGATTATGTCGGAACTAAAAGGATCATTGCTTGGAGTCATCTTAGTGTTGATTTTGTTTGGAACACTCAGCGCCTGTCTTACCGCAGCCTTTTCATCAATGACTTCGGCAGCGACAAGCCAAGTAGCAGAAGTTATTGACCAAACAAACGCTTAAGAGAAGGACGATTCCTAGTCCGGGAATCGTTTTTATTTTGTGTTGTTTTTGGTTTCGTTTATAATAACGGGGAGGTAAAAAATATGGCCGTTATTGATACAGTAAAAACTATCTTAGGAAAGCGCGTGGATGTTTCTTCGCTTTCAGAAGAAGACAAATTAGTCGATTTGGGTCTCGATTCCCTTGATTTAGTGGAAGTTATGATCGAAATTGAAGAGGAAGTTGGAGTCGAGTTTTCCAGCGACGAAATCGCTCATCTTGTCACATTGAAAGATGTTGTTGATTTAGTTAATTCGAAAAGCAAATAACTACTTGTCTTTAGACGACTTGCGTGATATTATTTCTCTTGCGTTTTACAAGTAAGTGTTCCCATTTACCTGTACGCTGCCTACCTAGCTCAGTCGGTAGAGCTATCGGCTGTTAACCGATCGGTCGTGGGTTCGAGTCCCTCGGTAGGCGCCACTTGGCCATATGGAGAAGCGGCTTAACTCACTACCCTTTCACGGTAGCATTCTCGGGTTCGAATCCCGATATGGTCACCATTTAAAAACAAAGTCTATTTTGATAGACCTTATTACAAAAATTCCGCATTTAGTAAGCGGTTTTTTTGTTTGAGTTCACAAAGAAAAAATATACATCCTATATTGGTCTTGAATAAGCATTTTTAAAAAATTAAAATATTAACATGAAAGAACTAATCTTACATCGGCGAATTAATCGTGTTGGAGGACTCCTCTTTAATATCGGAATAACCGCCGCCGCTTTACTAGTGATTGGTTTTCTTTCCTTTGTATTTATCGTTGCCATTTGGCTTCTAGTTATTCTTATTCTAATACTGTTCGCCCTTGTCACACTAGGTTTAGTTCTACTCAATCCCGAATTTAAGGCCACCTTCGATTCTATAGCAGAAGGACCAACTAACTTAGTCGCCTTTTTCGCCTCATTGTTCCGACAAGCCGCTATTCCTTTATGCGCTGTTTCCTGCTTATTTTTAATTGCTTCTCTCATTTTCTTTTTTACCACTCCTAGAAATTCTACTAAAACAGCAAAAATTGTTCTTAGCTTTGTTGGCATTATTGCCTCCATCGTGTTCGCGGTTTTAATTTTAGTAATTAATCCGGCTTAAATTAAGGAATAAAATGAATAAACTGACTCTTACATTGATACCTAATAAAATTAACTATGTTTTTTCTATTGAAGGAAAAATTCTTAAATTTAAGAAAAACAAAAGAGGGTTGCTTGAGACTACTTTTGAAAGTGAAAAACCGGAAATCAAACTGGATATTTCCACTCTTCCAAGTGAACTAGTAGAAGAAAAAGCCGGCCTACATTTCTTTATCTTTTTCCTATTGAGCATCTTAAATGTTTTTAACCCCTCTTATCCAAAAAGAGATATCTTCGAACTCAATTATTCAGGAACAATCAACATTGAGAAAAGTCCAAATATTTGTCTCTCTTTTATTCACCCCCTAAATAATGGTAAAGCTCTTAAAACTCAAAATGAGAACTCCGCTATTTACTTTGATGATAACGAGAGTAATATTTACATATTGAATAAGAAAGCGAAACGAAGAAGAACGCTTGTCAATGTTTTCAAAACATTAGCCATCATTGCCATCAGTATTGCTCTCATCTTCCTGCTCATTGTTGGACTTATTCAAAATATTTAACTAAAGAAACTATTGAGGAAAAAAATGTCACAGACAGTTTTAGAAGTATGCAATTTAAATAAAAAATACACAAATTTTGCTCTTAAAGATGTCTCTTTTTCTTTGAAAGAAGGTACTATATATGGTTTTATTGGACGAAACGGAGCTGGTAAAACAACGACTTTAAAATGTATTTATAATCTCGTTCAAAGTGACTCCGGAGAAATATTATACCTCGGTGAAGATTTTCAAAAGATAGAAATAAAAGCCAAAAATGAAATCAGCTTGCTTTTCGGCGGAGTCGATTTTTATCCAAGCCAAAAAGCCAAAACCATCGCTCAGGTTACCTCAACCTTTTATGAAACATGGGACGAAGAATTATATCTAAAACTTTTAAAATTCTTTGACCTGGATCAAGAAAAGAAGATTAAACAATTTTCTAATGGTATGAAAGTCAAATTCGGTTTAACATTAGCCCTTTCTCATGGTGCAAAAGTCCTTCTATTGGATGAACCGACTAGCGGATTAGATCCTGTATCTCGTGATGAGGTTCTCGATTGTTTTTTAAAGATTGCTCAGTTAAAGAAAACGACTATCTTATTTTCCACACACGTTATTTCTGATTTGGACAAATGCGCTGATAAAATCATCTACATTAAGGAAGGTGAAATTTATCAAAATTCGAGTGTTGAAAAGTTTAAAAGTGACTATCTTCACATTGAAGGTTCCGCTGAACTATTAAACAACATTGACAAGAATCGAATCAAAAGATTATTTATTCATCAAGGCAAATTTTCTGGTCTAATCATGAAAAATGATCAAAGTTCGTTTTCAAATTTTGCTTTGCAAGAACCGACATTAGAAGAATTGATGCTCAACATCGAAAGGGGAAATGAAAATGAAGAAACTCCTTTCTAAAGAATTACGCTTGTGCTTAACCCCTCAAGTGATTACCTTTATTTGTCTGTCCGCTCTTATTGCCATTCCGTCTTGGCCAGCGCTCACCTCCTTTATTTACACCTTTATGGCACTTGTTATTATCTTCCCAGTCGCCATAGCGAATCGTGATATTGAATACACTTCTTTACTTCCCATTCGTAAAATTGATATTGTCAAAGGCAAGGTATTACTCGCTTCATTCATTGAATTGAGTTCGATAGTGGTTTCTGTTCCCTTCGCCTTGTTGAAACTTTTTCTTATTAATCCTGCAATAGGAGAAGCTGGTCAGTACCCTGATTTAGGAATCAATCTTGTCTTATACGGAATCGTTTTTGCAATGTGTGGTTTCTTTAATCTATTGTTCATTCCAATGTATTATAAAAATCCATTTAAAACGGCCAAGTCTCAACTATTGTCCACTTTCATTATCCTGTTATTGACGATGGTTGTGATGGCGATATTTATGATTCCTGCTGCTTCTGAATTTGTAAACACATTTACTGGTCTAAATTTGATTATCCAATTTGTTTCACTAGGAGCGGGAATTGGATTGTTTGTGCTTTTTAATTTCCTGGCTTTCCATTTTGGAGCTAAGAAAATCAGATCTATTGACCTATAATTCGCTGCTTTACCTTTTTAACATCTTTTGGTATAGTCAAAAAAAGGCAATCAATGTTATAGTAAGTTGACGACAAATATTTTATTTGCCTTAAATTATTAGGGAGAACGACTATGGATCCAATTGTTACTATTGATCAATTTATAGCTAATTGGTTTAATGACCTGAAATTTGAGGGAACAAATGTCAGCTGGGGCAATTTGATTCTCTGTTCTATTGCTATTCTCATTTGTGTTGTGTTGTGTGGACTCGTTGGTCTCGAAAGAGAAAAACGCGGCCGTAGTGCTGGATTAAGAACTCACCTCCTTGTCGGTGTTGGCTCATGCGTTATCATGATTATTTCCATTTACGGACTTCCATTTTACACTGGAATGACTAGAGACGTCGCCCGTCTTGCTGCTCAAGTGGTAGCTGGTGTTGGCTTTCTTGGCGCTGGTGCCATTATTCATAACAATGGTGGTATTAAAGGATTAACCACCGCTTCAACTATTTGGCTTGTCATGGCTATCGGCTTAGCTTGTGGTTCAATGAATTTCATCTTATCTATCATCAGTACAGTCGTGGTCATGATTGTTCTTGTTACTTTCCGTCGCATTGAGAGAATGGTCACCCGATCAAATCCATACTTAGTCATGCTCGCTCCTAGCGATATTCCTGTGATGACTGATTTACTTGGTGTGGTTAAAGATTTTGGCTACACCATCACAGATTTAAGAAGTCAAATTATCAAAGATGGGCTTCAAGCAAGCATTGAAGTTACTTTCAAACTATCTTCTGAAAATAATGAAGAAATTAAAGTTGAACAATTTGTTAAAGCTCTCGAAGAGAAAGCTCACGCTATTAGTGTGCAAGTCCTCAACCATCATTAATAAGTAGTTCACTTATACTTAAGAGAGGTTTTCTATGGATAAGAAAAGTTTAAATGTTCAGATTCAAGAAGCCTCTTTTTCTTTACTCAATCACGGAGTCATTGCTTTTCCCACTGAAACAGTGATGGGCTTGGGAGTGGTTTATAACGATAAAGAGGCTTATGATCGCTTGAATTTCATAAAACATCGACCAGAAGATCATCCCTACACGATGATGCTTTCTCATCCCGATGAAATTGAAAAATATGCCCACATTGATTCTCGAAGTGCAAAAATCATCAAAGCATTTATGCCAGGATCAATTACTTTACTCCTTCCGGTGAAAGAAAATGTTCCTGAATGGGTCACCCATAATACCGGTGTAATTGGAATGAGAGTGCCTTCAAACGAAGAAGCCCTCCTTTTGCTAAAACAAATCAAACTACCTCTATTAGTCCCTTCTGCGAATCGTTCCGGTGAGAAACCCGCTTTATCAAGCGATGAAGTCAAAGCAATCTTTGGAAATGAATTGGACTACATCATCACAGGCAAAAGTACCTCTTCGATTCCATCAACGATTGTTGATTTGACCAAAAACGAAATTAAAATCATCCGACAAGGCCCGATAACGATGGAACAAATTAACGCTGTGATTAACCATGACAAATAAAACAAGACATATTATCTCTTTGGTTTTAAAAGCCTTGCTTGCTACAGTTTCCTTAAATGGAGTTTTATTATCCTATCTGCAAGGTGGTGTTTGCTCTTGGCATATTTTTCTATATTTTACTATCCAATCAAATATGTGGATTGGAATTATTGCGATTATTGGTTTTATTTTCTTGGCCGTTGATATGGCGTATCGAAGATCCTCTATACATCGATGGTTCAATGTTATGGAACTCGTCTTTACGGTATCAATACTAATCACTGGAATTATATTCACGACAGTTTTGGTTCCAACGATGGGACAAGATGCTTGGTCAATATCCAATATTCTGACTCATCTAGTTGTTCCTATACTTGCGATAACTGACTTTTTGTTCAATAAGCGACATTTTTCGCTAAGAAAAGGCGATATATTTTATTCTCTTGTACCCTTCGGTTATTATTTTCTATTTTCTCTTCTTGGCTTTTTCCTCCACTGGGATTTTGGATCAGGGAATAATTATCCCTATTTCTTTTTGAATTACACCTCTCCCAGTGGCGTTTTTGGCTTTTCCAATCAATTGCCCTATTTCATGGGCTCATTTTATTGGATTGTTCTCATTCTCGCCTTAGCGTTAAGCTTATCAATCTTTATTAAGTGGCTTGCCACCAAAACAAATAGAAGAGCACAACAAAATGATTGAAACGGTATTATGTTATCTTGAAAAAGATGATTCGTTTTTGATGTTGTACCGCAACAAAAAAATAAATGACATCAATCATGGAAAGTGGATTGGAGTCGGCGGTCACATTGAAGGAAATGAAACCCCAGAACAAGCTATCAAACGAGAAGTAAAAGAAGAAACTAATCTCGACTTACTTGATTACCATAAAATAGGAGTTATCCTTTTCAAAAATGAGAATAAAACCGAAACAATGCATGTTTTTATCAGTAGAAACTTTAAGGGTGATTTAAGCGATTGCGATGAAGGCGAACTCAAATGGATAAAAAAAGATGAAATACCACATCTCTCACTTTGGGAAGGCGATCGTATTTTTCTTCCAAACTTAATCAATGGTGGTCCCTATTTTTCCTATCAGTTTGACTATATTGAAGATCGCCTAATCAGCTATAAAAACCAAAATGATATATAATGGTTTAAAACGGGAAATAAGTAATTTATTTCTTCAGGTTTCAAGAGTATAATTACACAAGGACAAGAGTACTATGATTATTCAAAAAATTCATGATGATAACATCCAAGCGATGAAAGACCGCGACTCCATTACTAGAGGAATCCTCTCGGTTGTTTTGACCAAAGCCAAATTAATCGAAGTAGAACTAAGAAGCAAAGGACAAACATTAGAAGAGAAGGATGTCTTTGATGTAATTCAAAAAACCATCAAAGAACTCCATGATGAAAAAGAAGGATTTTTAAAGGTTAATAATCTCGAAAGAGTCAACGCGATTGATAAACAAGAAGAAGTTCTTAACCGCTATCTACCAAAGCAATTATCCAAAGAAGAAATTCTTGCGATTATTGCCACTCTTGAAGATAAATCATTGCCTTCAATTATGAGACATTTTAAAACCCAATATGCGGGAAAAGTAAATATGTCTCTTGTCAGTGAAATAGCTCGTAGTTTATAGTATTAAAGTGCTTTTCACATAGGGGTGTAGCACAATGGCAGTGCAACGGTCTCCAAAACCGCTGATGCGAGTTCGATTCTTGTCACCCCTGCCAAAATTGTCTTTAATTACTCGCTAAAAAGTAGCGAAAAACGACCTAAATTGGTCGTTTTTTGTTATTTTTGATTATGAGTTCGATTAGCTAATGCTCAATTCGAAGGATTTTGCCAAAATCGATTATTTTTCATTGTAAGATAGCGAACCGACTTTTTCGAGGCCTTGAGTTGCTGATTGTAAGATAGCGAACCTACACTAACACAATAGAAAAGTCGAGTTCTGTTGTTTTGTAATTCAAGATTGAAGATACTTTTACACTAATAAGAATGTTCATGTTGTTGGATGGATCAATTGGTGAGTTTGTCGGGTTAAAGATTAAATAGAAATGGTTATCTTTGACATAGACTTGGGAGAAGATGGTCTTTACGATTTCGATATCGTAACCATCGCTCAATGCGAGTAGCGAGAGTTTCAGTTTACGAAGGGTGTCTTCAATGCTCTCAAAGGTTAGCTGATTATTCTTTAGCGCAGATATGCGATTGTAGACATTTAATTTCACTTCCGCGTCCATTGTCTCGTTGAGCTCTTGCTGAAGCGCTAAGAGCTCGTTTTGAATGGATTCAAGAGTATTTGCTTTGGTTGCACTGTAGTAGTTGGTTATCGATTTAAAGTTCTTAAGCAAATGATTACAAGCTGATGAAATACCCTCAACAACATACTTATATTGAAACATTTTCCGAAAGTCATTCTTAACGCAGAGGAGTACTGGAATAGTGTATTTGCCTTTTGGACGCTCTACCTTGTAGACAAAGTGCTTATTGGCATCCATTGAATAAAAGAACTTTGATTCTGGTTTTAATGACTGACTAACATTACTGCGGTGATACTTGGTACGTTTCTTGCGTTCGGCTTGAACAAAGTCAAATACATCACGAGAGATGATGCCTTCGTGATTATTTCGGACTAGGTACTTAGTAGGATCATCGTAGAAGAGACATTTGTTAGTTCTTGCGAGTTCCCGACCTCGGCCAAGCAGTGCGTCTCCACAATACTTTTCATTAAGCAAAATACTTTCTAATACGCTATGCGACCAGAACTCGTTTCCTTTTGGTGACTTGATACCAAGTTCGTGCAGTAGATGAATCATACGTGCGTAGGAAACCTTCTCAATGTACCAATCGTATATTTGCTTAACAATCTTCGCTTCTTCAGGAACGATGATGAAATTACCATCAA
>CAYFSI010000009.1:0-31797 GCA_964345825.1 uncultured Staphylococcaceae bacterium
CGAGAGGACCGGGACGGACGTTGCAATGGTATATCGGTTGTCACGCCAGTGGCATGGCCGGGTAGCTACCTACGGAATGGATAAACGCTGAAAGCATCTAAGCGTGAAGCCAGCCTAAAGATTAGACTTCCCATTCGCAAGAAGTAAGACCCCCGCAAAGTTAGCGGGTTGATAGGTTAGAAGTGTAAGTGCTGCGAGGCATTTAGCTGACTAATACTAATAGGTCGAGGTCTTAATTTCTAAGATTTTCAAAAAATAAAATTAAAGTTTCTATTTAACAAAGAAAGCAACATGTGATAATATTCAGTTTTGAGAGAACATAAACGAACTCTCTAGAAAAAAGTCTGGTGGTGATGGCGCGGTGGATACACCTGTTCCCATCCCGAACACAGAAGTTAAGCACCGTAGTGGCGAAGATATCCGCAAGGACAAAATAGCGAGCTGCCGGGCTTTTTTTTATTATTTCCATAAGCTAAAATAATAGTGAGGTAAACCATATGAATATCAATATCATTCGCCTGAGAACGGTTCTCGATGATCGCGAGAAAACCATCATTAAAGAAAACACTAACTTCATTGAAGAAATTAACAACTATCTTCTAGAAGAAGATTTCATGATTAAAGAAAACGCTCCCGACTCAGTCATGTCTATTGTCTTTGTGGAGACAGGGGGAAGCGAAAACAAATTTCTTTCAATATTCGATAAATTAGGAAAATTCGTTGTTCTTCTTTCCAATGGAAAGAACAACTCCTTACCAGCATCATTTGAAATCAAAACCTATTGCTCCCAGCATAATAAAGAAGCGTTTATTGTCACGGGAACTGAAGAGCAATGCGCTGATGAAATCAAACATTTTGCTCGCGTCAGCCATGCGATCAAAGCTTTAGAAAATAACAATCTGGGTGTAATTGGACAACCAAGTGATTGGCTCATAGCATCAAACATGGATTCCCCCACTGTATACGACTTTTTTAAAATTAATCTTGTCAATATTGGGATGGATGAGCTAATTCAAGAGATTGATAAGAAAAAAATGGGAAATGTACCTCATCTTGAAAAACTTAAAGCCAAGTTCAAAAATCCTCAAGTACTTGAAGAGGCTTGTTTCATCTATGGCGCTCTTAAACGTTTGATTGATAAGTATCACCTTCATGGCTTTACGATTCGCTGCTTTGATGTGCTTGGAAAATATAAAAATACCGCCTGTTTAGCCTTAGCCTTATTAAATGAAGAAGGTATTACGGCAACTTGCGAAGGTGATGTTCCCTCGATGCTAACCATGCATATGCTCACTGCTTTAACGGGGCGTCCTTGCTTCCAAGCGAATCCTTCTCGTATTGATTTGGAAAACAATACCGCCTTACTCGCTCACTGTACGATTCCTTTAAACATGGTTTCAAAATATGAACTGATGACGCATTTTGAAAGCAATTTAGGAATTGGTGTTAAAGGCACAATGCCTCTTGATAAAGTGACAATTTGTAAGTTATTTCTTAAAGATGGAAAACTTATCGAAAATTCTGTTATTACCACTGGCAAAATTAAAGAGAATTGTTCTCTTCCTGGATACTGTCGAACTCAAATACTTATTCAATTTGATCAGTATGGACTTTATTCTCTTTTTCAAAAAAACTTCGGCAATCACTTGATAATTACTTATGCTGATGCCGAGGAGGATTTTTTCACTCTCCTTACCATGTATGAAAAGCAAAAAGAAACCCATTAGTTTCTTGCTCTTTATTATATCTATGATATAATCTTTAACCGGTAAGATATGAAAATTACAAAAGCCAGCGTTGTCTACGCCTTCCTATGCAATATCCCCGTTAGTGCTTGCCTCTGCTTAGCGGCAAACATTTCTAACAATAACGGGAATTTTGTTATATTAGATTTTCTTCTTAACTATGCGGTATCTTTACCGGTAGCTATTTGCATATCTTTATTTGTTCCTCTTATAGGCTTAGGAAAGTGGTTCACTGGTTTATTCGGCATTAATCATGAGACATTCACTCATAACTTGATGTATCGCTTATTGGCGACACTTTTTTATTCATTCATCTATTTTATGATATTGAATCCTATTCTCGCTATTTTTAATGGCCTAGTCAGTGGAGTATGGTTTGATATTCCTCTCTTTTTATTCCAATGGATGAGAAGTTTACCAGGTATGCTGGCGGTGGGATTTTTCTCCTCGCTGTTTTTTGATATTCCCGCTTATCGCATCGCTCACAAAATCGATCCTTTTTTCTAGAATTTATTCTTGATAAGCAAGACAAGAAATTGTCAAAATGTCCTCGCCTTGACAATATCACTTTTACTATGTAAAATTGAATAACCTAATTTAGGTAAATATGAAAACAAACGAACCAAATACCAAAACCGCCAAAATAACCGAGGAAGAGATATTCGCTCTTGTGAAAGAAGCGATTGTTCCTTGTTATGGCATAAAAGAAATAGCGAATATTTCTCAAACGAAAGGAAAAAAAGAGGAAGGCATAAAAATTAAATTTCATGCGGACCGCACATTCACAATTGATATTTATGTGGTAGTTGTCTATGGCTTAAAGATTACGGAGACTATCCGTTCTTGCCAAAAGATGGTGAAGTATATCTTCAATCACTATTACCCCCAGCAATGTCGATATATCAATGTCTATGCTTACGATTTAGCCTCTTAGAAAATTGAAATGAAACAACTTAATGGTCAAGAACTTAAAAAAATGCTTATTTCAGGGGCGAATAATCTTTACAATTCTTACCCAGAAATTGATGCTTTAAACGTCTTTCCGGTTCCTGATGGTGATACCGGCATGAATATGAACCTTACCATGACTAGTGGTAGCAAAGAGATTCAAAATCGTGGCGATGAAAGTATCTCGGATATTGCGAAAGCCTTTTCTCGTGGTCTTCTAATGGGTGCTCGCGGCAATTCTGGAGTTATTACTTCACAAATTTTCCGCGGCTTTGCTCAAGGCTTAGAAGATAAAAAAGAAGTTAACGCTGTTGAATTCTCTCACGCCTTTGAAAAAGGTGTCGAAATTGCCTATAAAGCTGTCGTTAGACCAGTTGAGGGCACGATTCTTACTGTCATGAGAGAATCTAGCGAAGCTCTCTCTAAAGCTGTTAAAAAAGATTTTTCAATTGAAAAAGCCATGGATGTTTTAATCAAAGAAGCTCGCGAATCGCTAAAACGAACGCCTGAACTTCTTCCAATTTTGAAAGAAGTTGGAGTCATTGACTCAGGCGGAGCGGGGTTACTAAAGATTTTTGAAGGTTTACGTTCAGCATTGGATGGCAAAGTTGTGGAAAGACTAGAAGCTACTTCCATGAATGCTGATACTCCTATTCGCATCGCTGGGGCCTCCATGGAAGAGGAAGAATTTGGTTACTGCACTGAATTCATTATGTCCTTAGGACCTGACAGTGTGAAAAAACCATTTAATGAAAAACGTTTCACGACGATTCTTGGTAGCCGTGGAAACTCCCTAGTGGTTGTGCATGATGAAGAAATTGTCAAAGTCCACGTTCATACCCTTAATCCTGGCGAAGTCTTGTCTTACGCTCAACAGTTTGGTGAATTCTTGAAGTTAAAAATCGAAAACATGACTGAACAACATCATGCTTTGGCAACTGGCGCCAATGTCAAAGAACATCAAGACCTTGTTCCAACTGAGGAAGAAAAGAAAAAAGAAAAGACAAAATATGCGATGATCGCCGTTTCTTCTGGTGATGGAATCGATGAATTCTTTCGTGAAATTGGCATCACCGTGATTGTTAAAGGCGGTCAGACAATGAATCCTTCAAGTGAAGACTTTGTCACTGCCATTAAAAAAGCTAATGCTGAAAATGTTTATATTTTCCCTAATAATTCCAATATCGTTATGGCCGCTTCACAAGCTTGTGAGGTCATCGAAGATAAAGATGTTAATGTCTATGTCGTTCCGAGCAAGACAATTCCCCAAGGAATCAGCTCGGCGATTATGTTCAACGAAGATGCAACTCCGGAAGAGAATTTTCACGAGATGAAATCAGCGTTAAAAAATGTCAAATCTGGCGAAGTGACATTTGCTATTCGGGACACCAAATTTGGAGATGTCAAAGTCAAAAAAGACGATTTTATTGGTATTTTTGAAAAAGATATCGTTATTGACTCGCCTTCCAAAGTAGGCGCTTGTCGCTATTTAGTCGATCAAATGATCGATGATGAATGCTCTATCATCACGATTATCTATGGTGAAGATGTGACTGAAAAAGAAGTTCATCAGATTAAAAGATACATTGAAGAAAAATATCCGGAAGTTGACATTGATATGCATGACGGAAAGCAACCTGTTTATTCTTTCCTACTCGGTGTTGAATAACAATAAAATGAATAAATGGCAAATCAAAAGATTTGCTATTTTTCTTTTACTTTCTAATAATTAAGATAATGAATCAAAAACTAACCAAATCTCCGCGCCTTAATCATTTGCTTTATGAGATGGGAATTAAAAACGCCTATGATGTCATCAATTATTTGCCGAGACGTTATGAGGACTTCTCATATACCATGGAAAGAAATCTCGGTGATAAGCAACGAGTCGTTCTTTTTGGTCGCCCTTTGAGTCTTCCTCAGCTTGTCAAGCATCGGGGAGTGTCAATTGTTCGGTTTGATTTTCAAACGCAAAAAGGGACCTATTTTAAAGTCATTGCTTTTAATAGACCTTATCTATCAAATATTATTAATCTTGAAAACGATTACACACTTGTTGGAATGTTTGATAAGAAAAATAACGAAATTAACTTGGTTAATATCATTATGGGAATTGTCCCTCCTGAACAACGCCTTCGGCCAATTTATTCTCTTCCAAGTGATTATCCCAATCATTTGTTCGCTGGATTAGTCAATCGCTCTTTAAAGGAGTTACAAGGAAAAATCTTTTCTTCTGTTCCGTTTTACTATCAAAGAAAATACCGTCTTATTGATAAAGAAAAGGCTCTTTGGGGGATTCATTTTCCAAATGTAAATGAAGAAGTCGCTCAAGGTTTTCGTCATTTAAAATATGAAGAAGCTTTAAATTTCTCCTTGAAAAATCAATGCATCCGCGAAGCAAACAAATCACTGGCCAAAATTAAAAAAGAACCCATTGATTTATCTTTATGTGGACCTTTTTTATCCTCTTTGCCTTATCAACTAAGTGAAGATCAAAAGAAAGCTTCTCAAGAAATAATTGAAGACATGAATCAATCCTCACTGATGTATCGTTTATTACAGGGAGATGTTGGAACTGGCAAAACACTAGTGGCCTTCATCGCTCTATACGCTAATTATCTTCGTGGTGATCAAGGTGTTATTATGGCTCCGACTGATGCTTTAGCGAGACAGCATTTCGCTAATGCTCAAAAAATATTTGCTTCTACCAAAATTAAAGTTGGACTTTTACTTGGTTCCACTGGAGCCTCAGAAAGAAAAATAATTAAAGATGACCTTGAAGATGGAACGGTGGATATCCTCATCGGAACGCACGCGTTATTCTCCAAATCCGTTGTTTATTCTTCCCTTGGTTTAGTTGTTATTGATGAGCAACATCGTTTTGGAGTTAACCAAAGAATTACCCTCGCAAATAAAGGGGAACACGCTGATTTGTTAATGATGTCGGCGACTCCTATTCCTCGTTCATTAGCTTTGAGTATTTATGGTGATTTGGATATCTCGACTCTCACTTCTTTCCCAAAACAGGTTCGCCGAGTTGAGACTGAAATTGTTACTTCAAATGAAAAAAAGATATACCAACTTATTGATCAAACTTTAGCCAATTCTCGCCGTGTCTATATCGTTGCTCCTCTCATCGATTTTCGAGAGAACGGCAGATATTCAGTTGATAAACTTTTTGCCCATTTTGTTTTAAAATACCCTCAAAAAGTCACTCTTTTGCACGGAAAAATGAAATACGAAGAAAAAGAAGAGGCTCTCAAAAACTTTAAGAATGGTTTGAAACCCATCCTTGTTTCTACTCCTGTTATTGAAGTTGGAATTGATGTTGGTGAAGCGAGCTTGATGATTATTTATGATGCTTCAAGTTTTGGTCTTGCTTCTTTACACCAACTAAGAGGAAGAATTGGTCGAGATGGTTACCCCTCTACTTGTTTATTAGTATTTGATCAAGCCGATGATGAAGAGAGAGTCGAAAGACTGAACACTTTAGTGCGGACCAATGATGGTTTTGAAATTGCTGAAGAGGATTTGAAACTCAGGGGTCCAGGTGAATTAGCGGGATACAAGCAGTCTGGTTTGCCACCTTTTAATTTCTTGAATGTCATTTCTGATTTTAGAATCTTTACGACCGCTCGTGACGATGCTCGAGACATATTAAAGAGTCGCGAAAATAAAGAATTTCAATGGCTAATAAAAAAGGTTGAAAATGAGATTATTGTCGACCCGTTGATTAAAGGCTAACTCCTTTTACACGCGGTATATAAAAACAATCTAAATTGTTTTACTTTGCTATATCATGATAAAATGAATTATTGAGGTTTATCGATTATGAAATTAGTTGTTGATACCATGGGTGGAGATTTAGGAAGTAAAGTAATTGTCTCAGCGATTCTTGATTTTCTAAAACAAAATCCCGATGTTGAAATTATCGCAGTGGGAAACAAGAAAGAACTAACGGCCTTAGAGGGTCGATGTCGAATTGTTGATGCTCCAGATATCGTTCCAATGGAAGCCGGAGCATTAGAAGTTCTTCGCTTAAAGAATTCATCGATGATTGTCGCCATTAAATTGCTTAAGGAAGAACAACTGGATGGAATCATATCTTGTGGATCTACTGGTGGATTTTTAAGCGCCTCAACCATTACCTTAAAGCTTATTCCGGGAGTGAAACGAGCAGCCTTAGTGGCTCCTTTTCCTACTTATATCAAAGGAAAGAAAGTCGTTATTCTTGATGTTGGTGCGAATAATGAAAACTCTCCCGAAGAATTGTTTGAATTCGCGGTGATGGGCAGATTATATTCTCAATCGGTTTTTTCAATTGAAAATCCATCCATTTACTTACTCAGTAATGGTACGGAAGAAGGAAAAGGCTCACCTGAAATAAAACAAGCTCAAAAGTTGCTGCATGATTTCCCTGGTTATCAAGGCAACATCGAAGCTCGTGTCGCTCTCGATGGAAGAGCGGATGTCATCATCACAGATGGCTTTACAGGAAACATTTTTCTTAAGAGCACCGAAGGTGTAGCAAAATTTATGTCAAGGCTGATGAAAAAGGCTTTTAAAAAGAACTTATGGACCAAACTTGGTTATTTGCATGTTCGCAAAGGGATCAATGAAATTTCTCAAACAATGGATTATAAAAGTACTGGTGGAGCGATGCTCCTCGGTGTCAATGGTGTGGTGGTCAAAGCTCATGGCAGCTCTGATGCCTATGCCTTTAAATGTGCTCTAGATGTGGCCAAGAAATTGGCCGAACATTGCGTCGTAGATAGAATCAGGGAGGGTATGGAAAATGCTGGAAATTAAAGATTTATTAAGCAAACTAGATATTAAGCCACACGAAATTAATGTATATGAGTTAGCTTTCACCCATCCATCTTATAACGCGGATGCTAACACAGTTCATTGTGACTATGAAAGATTGGAATACATGGGAGATGCTGTCCTGGATTTCGTGACAGCCGACTTGATATTTAAAAAAAATCCTCATATGGATGAAGGAAAGATGAGCAAGTTGCGTAGTTATTTGGTCAAGAGCCAAACCTTAGCTGACTATGCTCGTAAACTAGATTTGTCCGATTATATTCGAGCGGGACATTCTATTCCCGCCGATCAAATTAATAAGAGCAATAAGATTTTAGAAAATGTCTTTGAAGCCCTTGTCGGCGCAATCTATTTAGATAATGGAATGAAAACTGTTTATCGTTTCATTGCAAAAACCCTAAGCGCGGATTTAAAAACTTTGACTAATATCGATTTGACCGATGCCAAAACGATGCTGCAGGAACAAATGCAAGCTGAACATCGCGACAGCGTTCATTATGAACTTATCAGCCAAAAAGGGCCCGCTCATGATCGCACTTTTACAGTAAATGTCTTATTTAATGACATCGTTTTAGCGACTGGTATGGGTAAAAGCAAAAAAGCCGCTGAAGAAGATGCGGCCCGCAATGCCTTAGAAAAGAGAAGTGTTTAATGGGACTGATTTCTTTTTTAAAAGAAAAATTTGCCAAAAAGGACAAAAATGTCGATAAGTATTCGCACGCTATGGCAAAGTCTCGCCATAACTTTTCCAATCGCTTAGATTTACTCTCTCATCGTTATAAGACAGTTAATCAAGATTATTTTGAGGAATTAGAACAAATACTAATTGAATCAGATGTTGGCGTTAATCTCGTCATCAAAATCATCGATGAAGTTTTGGAAAAAAGCCGTCATGAAAAGATTACTGATCCAAAAACCATAAATGAATTACTTGTTGACCGCATGTTTGTGGGCTATGCCAAAAAGGGTGATATTAAAAATGAAATCGTTTTCGTTAGTGGTCAACCAACTGTTGCTTTAGTAGTCGGAGTAAATGGAGTCGGAAAGACAACCAGTATCGCCAAGTTAGCGTATCGCTATATTCAGCAAGGCAAAAAGGTCCTATTAGTGGCTGCTGATACATTTCGCGCAGGGGCAGTCGAACAATTGAACGTCTGGGCTAAACGTTTGGATTGTGAAATTGTTACAGGCTCTGCTGAAGCCGATCCAGCTTCGGTGGCTTACGACGGAATGCAAAAAGCCAAAGAAATTCATGCTGATTTTGTCATCGTTGATACTGCCGGAAGATTGCAAACCAAGGCCAATTTAATGATGGAATTAGGCAAAATTAAACGAGTGATAAATAAAGAGATAGATGGAGCGCCTCAAGAAACCTTTTTGATTATTGACGCGACAACTGGGCAAAACGGCGTGGTACAAGCCAAAGCCTTTGCTGAAGTAACTGATTTAACTGGTGTCATTGTCACAAAGATGGATGGAACCAGCAAGGGCGGAATCATATTAGCGATTCGCGATGAATTTAATGTTCCGGTTCGGTTTATTGGGTTGGGCGAAAAAATGGATGATTTGGCGGAGTTTGATCTCGACAAATATCTCTATGGATTATGTGTAGGTGAGTAGTATGGATAATTTAATTAAAACAGTCCGATATAACGAACTGCTAAGCCTTTACCAAGACCTCTTGACTAGGACTCAAAAAGAGATTTTGATTGATTATTTTGCTTATGATTTATCCTTGGGAGAAATCGCCACCAATCGCAACGTCTCCCGAGCGGCAATTGAAGACGCAATAAAAAAGGGACTTAAAAAATTGGAAGGTTTAGAAGAAAGCCTTCATCTTCTAGAGAAGAAGCAGAGCATATTAGAAAATATCGCACAAATAAAACATCAGAAACCCAGTAACGAAATTTCATCGTTGGTGGAGAATATAGAAAGGATAATTAAATAATGGCTTTTGAATCCTTAACCGATAAACTAACCGGTATATTTAAGAAGATACGGGGACAAGCTCGTTTAACTGAGAGCAATATGGAGGATATGCTAAAGCAAATCCGCATCGCTCTTTTAGAAGCGGATGTAAATTACAAAGTTGTCAAAGAATTTACCTCAAACATAAAAGAAAAAGCCATTGGCCAAGATGTTCTTTTAAAACTAAACCCAGGCCAGATGCTCGTCAAGATTGTTCATGATGAACTCATTGAATTATTGGGAAGCGAGAATAGCGAAATTAACTATCAAAATAATCGCCCCACAATCATTATGATGGTGGGTTTGCAAGGTTCAGGAAAAACAACAACCGCGGGAAAATTAGCTTACCTTTTAAAAAATAAGTTAAAAAAGAAAGTTCTTTTAGCCGCCGGAGATATCTATCGCCCTGCCGCTATTGATCAACTTGAACAATTAGCCAAAAAGGTTGGAGTTGATATTCTATCAAAGGGAACTAATGTTTCTCCTGTCAAAATTGCCATTGAGGCGAAGCAAAAAGCTTTTAATGAACACTATGACATTTTGATTATTGACACCGCTGGGCGCTTGCAAATTGATGAACAATTGATGAATGAACTTTCTGATATCAAACGGGAAATTAATCCTGATGAAATACTTCTTCTTGTCGACGCGATGGCTGGCCAAGATGCTGTCAACGTCGCTGATTCATTTAATCAAAAATTAGGATTAACAGGTGTCGTGATGAGTAAACTTGATAGTGATGCTCGTGGGGGTGCCGCTCTTTCCATTAAACATATGACTGGAGTCCCCATTAAGTTTAGTGGTGTAGGCGAAAAACTAACCGACCTTGATGCTTTTTATCCTGATCGGATGGCGGATCGCATTCTTGGCATGGGCGATGTCATGACTTTAGTTGAAAAAGTCGCTGAAGAGATTGACGAAAAAGAAGCTCGCCGCGCTGCCAACAAAATGATGGCAGGAACGTTTGGTCTAGATGACATGCTCGCTCAACTTAAACAAGTGCAAAAACTTGGTTCTTTAGGTGGTCTTTTAAAATTGATCCCTGGTTTACCCAAGATAACTCCTGAACAACAAGCTCAAGGAGAAAAAGAAATGAAGAATTTCGAAGTAATAATCAATTCCATGACAATTGAAGAAAGACAAAACCCATCAATTTTAAAATATACAAGAAAAATACGTATCGCTAATGGTTCCGGAAAGTCTGTCGCTGATTTAAATCGCATGCTCAAGAAATTTGAGGCAATGAAAGAAACGATGAAAAAAATGGAATCATACCGCAAAAGCGGAAAAATGCCACCAGGTGGTCTGGGCGGCATGGGTTTTCCAATGTAATTGTGAATAGATTAACCTATTTTATTTTATAAACTTATGACCCTTTTCGATGGCATCTAACTCCCATTTAGGAGTTTCTTGTTCATCTAAAAGCTGTGTGTCTAATTTTGAAAGAGAAACATTCTTGAATAAATCAGGACGATATTTTTTGGTTAATATTAGACTTTGTTTTCTTCGCCATTTGGCAATTGCTTGATGGTTTCCCGAATATAAAATATCTGGTATTTTAATCCCTTCGAAATCAAAGGGTTCCGTATATTGAGGATACTCTAACAAGTCATTTTCGAATGATTCTTCAATGATAGATTCGCTGGCGATCACTCCATCTAATAATCTGATAACGGCATCACTTAATGCCATGGCTCCGATTTCGCCACCTGTTAAAATAAAATCGCCGATGGAAATTAACTCATCGACATACTGGTTAACTCTTTCATCAATGCCTTCATAATGACCACAAATAATAATTAAATCTTCTTTATTTTGTGAAAAATAACGGACTTTTGATTGATTTAATGCTTTTCCACGAGGAGAAAGTAAAACAACATGGCTATTTGGTTTTTGAATTTTCTTAAGGCAATCAATAATAGGCTGGCATTTCATAATCAGTCCAGCTCCACCTCCGACAGGGGCGCTGTCAACGCGGCCGTATTTGTCGTTTGTAAAGGTACGAATATCAATTATTTTGAGTTCAACTGCCTCTTTAGCAATTGCTCTTTTAATAATTGAATTGGTTAAAAAACCATCAAACATTTGAGGAAACAAAGTAAGAATTGTAATTCTCATAACATTCCCTCCATGACTTGAATATAAATCTTCTTTTTCAAAATATCTACTTTGGTAACAAATTCCTTTAGAAATGGAACGAAGAAATCTTTATCGCCATTTCTTTTGACACGAAAAGTGATTGCAGATGGAAACTCTTCAACTTGGGAGACAACCCCCAAAATCTTTCCATTTTCATCAATGATTTGGCAACCTACTAAATCGTTAAAGAAATAGTGGCCTTCCTCTAAGTCTTTAATGTCTTTTTCAATTTTCAAAAGACATCCTCTTAACTCATCGGCCTTCTCTTTAGTGTCAATTCCTAAAACTTTTACTAAATCAAATTGTCCACTTGAACGATAAGAAGCGATGCTCAATTGAACCATCTCATTGGTTTTCGGATTAAACAAAAAAACCTTCTTACCTTTTTGGTAACGTTTTTCGGGCTGGTTGGTTAAAGATTTTAACTTTAAAGTTCCATCAAGGGAGAAACTCCCAATAATAATGCCTAAATCTAAGTATTCCATAGATACTTCAAAAAAGAGGACTAGCCCTCTTTTTCTTCGGTAAATGATTCAAATTTGATATGAACTCTTCTATTGTCTACTTTACCGGCAATAGAGATCACTTCGCGGATAGAATTAGCAATTGTTCCATGTCTGCCGATTAAACGAGCGATATCATTTTTTTCGGTAGCGATAATAATCGATAAATCTTTTCCATCTTCCGATTCACTTGTCTTAATAAAAATCAAATCAGGTTCTTCAACGATTGGATCAATAATCGCGTGAATAGCTTTTTCGTAATTCATTATTTGACTTTCTTTCCGACTTTTTTGCTTTCTGCGTATTTCGCAATCAAGCCTTTGCTAGTGAGCATAGCCTTAACGGAATCAGATGGAGTTGCACCTTGAGATAACCATTTAAGAGCCAATTCTTCATTAATCACAACATTTTCAATGCCTTTTGAAGGATCGAAAAAACCGATTTGCTCAATAATTCTTCCGTCTGCTGCGTAACGTGAATCAGCGGCTACGATACGGAAGAAGGGATCTTTGTGGCGACCAACTCTCGTTAATCTAATTTTAACTGCCATAAACATTTCCTCCTTATGTTCGAAGGTATCTTAAGTCTTGCTAATTGTTCTGTCAAGTATTTTTGCTTTACATACATTATTTTCCTTATATAAATATAAAATTGTGTTGAAATAAAAGATAGCGATTGTTAATATATTTAAGCATGTTTTAACATGATACGGGTGCTCCGCTGTCGAAAACGAGAATGAACACCAAGAGAACATTTATGTTGTAGGAGGCGTTATTGAACTATGAACACAAATTTAGTCAATGAAATCACTGCTTCACAATTGAGACATGACTTACCTGAATTTTCTTCCGGAGACACCGTAAAAGTGTCAGTAAGAATTATTGAAGGTACCAAGTCACGTATTCAAAACTTCGAAGGTGTTGTTATCAGCCGTCGCGGTGGTGGAATTAGTGAAACGTTTACCGTTCGAAAGATGTCAAGTGGCATCGGTGTGGAAAGAAATTTCCCACTTCATTCTCCAGCCATTGCGGCCATTACAGTGGTTCGCAGAGGTAAAGTGAGAAGAAACAAAATCACTTACATTCGCAAACTTTCAGGTAAATCAGCTCGTATTAAAGAAATTCTCTAATTTCGAGCTAAATAAGGATTCGAATCGAATCCTTTTTTATTGCTTACTCTTATTTGAACTCATATAATGAGAAATATGTTAAATAATGTTAAAAAGAAGAGATTAGGGGCCTTTCTTTGGTCGGTCGCGTATTTAGTTTTGGTGGTCATATTTGCTTGTAGCGCGACATTGATTTTTCATTCTACCTACTATTGGTCAATATTTGTTTCCGGCACCTCAATGAGTCCAACTCTCTATGGAGCGACGGATAAAGCACATTTTGGCATCATTGATACGACTTCTTGGGCGAAAAACAGCATTAAAAGATTTGATATTGTTACAACTTATTTTCCATGGGATGAAAGGGACTACTCTTCCGAAAGTCGCAGTAATAACGATTATTCTATCGCCGATGGTTCTGGCCCGGAATATAAAATTAAACGGGTCATTGCTCTTGGCGGAGAAACGATTTTCTACTTTACCGATGTTCTTGATCGTCAAGGTTTCCCTGAAGAGTTGAAAGATCACATCATTATTCTTGAAGCTAAGGATGAAAACAATGACGGCCAAGATGATGGAACTGGTGCAATCATCGACATTTTTGGCGATACTGAAAAAAGCATTTCTTTTGATGGTAAAACATATTTTGTAAAAGAACTTCCTTTTAGGAGAAAAACTCCTTATGGTCGCGTTTCCATTGAACCAATCGCTGTTCCGGAAGGTCGTTATTTTGCTATTGGGGACAACTGGGCCACTAATGGTAGCACCGACTGTGGAACTCATGGAACCCCTTTATTCTACGATAACATTGTTGGAGTCTTAGTGGCGATTGAAGGCACTTGTACAATCGTTGGAGAAACCGGCGATAAGAAGTGCACTAATCGTCAATATTCATGGCCAGTCATATATTAAGGATTCGATTATGGTAAATTCAGTACATTGGTTCCCTGGACATATGAAAAAGGCCCTCAAGGAGATTGAGGAACGCTTAAAAGTAATAGATGTTGTTATCGAATTGATTGATGCTCGCGCACCAATTTCTTCTATCAACCCTCAACTTGAAAAAACCATTAAGAATAAGAAACGAATTCTCATTTTAACCAAAATAGATTTGGCGAATCCACAAAAGAACGATTTCTGGGTCGGATATTTAAAAAAACAATATGATGTTGTCTTATCTTTAGATTTAACCCAAGCATCCGCTAGCAAGACTATTGAAAAAGCTATCACCCTTCTTGGCAAAGATAAGTGGGCCAAAGAAAAATTAAAAGGGATGAAACCTCAACCAATCAGGACGATGATTATCGGAATTCCAAACGTTGGCAAATCCTCTTTGATCAATCGCCTTGCTCATCGTAAAGCCGCGGGAGTACAAAATAAGCCAGGATACACTAGAGGTGAACAATGGATAAAAGTAAGCGAGAATTTTTTGTTATTAGATACGCCCGGCATTCTACCGATGAACTACGATGATCAAAAGAAGTCCATCAACTTAGCTTTAGTGGGGTCAGTTAGAGAAGATATTTTGCCTAATCATCTATTAGTAAGTTCGCTTTTATCATTCCTTAAATCTAACTATCCAAATGCTTTAAAGGAACGATTTAATATTGACATAATTGAACAAAACGAAGAGGTTTTGCAAAGAATTTGCCTTCAAAGGTCGCTTGTCGATGCTTTTGGAAAACCTGATTTGGTTCGTGCTGAAACTTTGCTATTGAAAGAATTTAAAGACGGATTATTGGGTCGTGTTACCCTAGATATTGAAAAAGATGTTGTTTGATTTTGAAAAAACTTTATATACGCGTGATGTCAAACTTATTGTGGGGTGTGACGAAGCTGGAAGAGGCTGTTTGCTTGGTCCCGTTTTTGCTGGGGCTGTTATTTTGCCCATGTCTTTTGATTCTCCTTTAATCAATGATTCCAAACAATTATCCGCTAAACAAAGAGAAGAAGCTTTTGAACTAATTATCAAATCAGCGATTGCTTTTGGAGTTGGTTCTTGCTCTCCTGAGGAAATCGATGAAATGAATATTTTAAACGCCTCGAGAGTTGCAATGGAAAGAGCTATTGAAAACATGAATCATCCATATGATTTAATCATCACTGATTATATGAAAATGCCAAAAGCCATAAAACCGGTTATTAGCCTTGTCCATGGCGATAGCAGGAGTTTATGTGTCGCTGCTGCTTCTATTGTCGCTAAGGTATCTCGAGACCGCTTTTGTAATGAATTAGATAAGATATATCCTCAATACCATATCGCTAAGAACAAAGGATATGGAACATCCAGTCATCTTAAAGCCCTCAACGAATATGGGCCGGTCAAAGGTCTTCACCGCTTTTCATTTTCTCCTGTTCGAGCTTCTTTACTTAAAAAAGTCATTTTATTTTAGAACTTTTCTGCTTATCTATCCTCCTTATTACTAGGAGGTTTTTATGAAAGGAAGAGAACTATTAATTTATCTTTCCATCAAATATCAAGGAGTATGGAGCGACATTTACTCTGCTATTTCGCGGAAAGAATCGGTAAATTCTATAGATGTCGAAGAAGAAATTTCTCGGCTTAAATGCAAGACACTGACAATTTTGGATGACAATTATCCTGAAAGTTTTAAAGCAATTTATCACCCTCCTTTTGTCCTTTTTTACTATGGTGATATCAAATTGTTATCGAACTATAAAGAAAATGTTGCCGTTATTGGCTCGCGGGAATGTACTGACTACGGAAAGCAAATAACCGAGAAAATTGTTCGTGAAATTTCTAGTAAGGTAAATATTGTTTCTGGATTAGCTAGAGGAATCGACTCAATCAGTCATCGGGAATGTTTGATTAATAAAGGCCATACGATTGCCATATTGGGGAGTGGGATTGATAACTGCTATCCCAAAGACAATCGTTATTTGTATGAAGAAATCAAAAAAGAACATCTTATCATTAGTGAATATCCAAGTGAATGTGAGGCGAAAAAGGAAAACTTTCCGGAAAGAAATCGTCTAATTGCGGCTTGTAGCAACGCGGTTGTTGTTACTGAAGCGAAAGCTAAGAGTGGGACCATCATTACAGTCGGGCACATGCTCGATCTCGGAAGAGAAGTCCTGTGTGTTCCTCATCGGGCAGATGAAGGCAGTCAATGTAACAGGCTGATTGCCGGAGGTGCAACATTAGTCGAAAATGGGGAGGATGTTTTATTCGCAATTCGATAAGGAAAAATGGCAAAAAAATTAATATATCTTTATTAATAAGGATATAAGGACACATGAGTGTTGACATTAGGCAATTTAATCATTAAGATTTTGTTTCGTTAGGAAATTTATGAAATTAGTAATTGTTGAATCCCCGACCAAATGCCAGACTATCGAGCGATATCTCGGCTCAGAATATAAAGTTGTCGCCTCTCGAGGCCACATTCGCGATCTTTCGACAAGAGGAAAAGGCGGACTAGGCGTCGATATTCCCGCTGGTTTTATTCCGACTTATGTGGTTAGCAAAGATAAACTACATATTGTTCGCGAATTAAAGACATATCTTAGTAAAGCGGATGAGGTTGTATTAGCAACCGACCCTGATCGTGAAGGCGAAGCCATTGCTTGGCATCTTGCCAAAGTTTTGAACTTGCCTGTTGAGACGACAAAACGATTGGAATTTCATGAAATAACTCGTGATTCAATTGGAAGCGCAATGGAAACCCCGAGAAATATCGATATGAATTTAGTGGCAAGTCAAGAGACACGTCGCATTCTCGATCGGATTATTGGATTCCGTTTATCCTCTTTAATATATAAAAAAATTCATTCTCGTTCTGCTGGTCGTGTGCAGAGCGCCGCTCTTCGACTCATCTATGATCATGACATGGAAATTGAAAAATTTGTCAGTGAAGAATATTGGAATATCAATACATCTGTTGTTATCGGAGAGAAAGAATTCAACCCAACATTTAGTGGAGTAAATGAGAAAGCGGTCACTCTTCACAACGAAAGTGAAGCTCAAGCAATATTAGATAAAATACCTGAAAATTTAAAGGTTATTTCGGTTTCTACAACATTTAGGACCAAAGAAAGCAAAGTCCCATTTACAACTTCCACTCTTCAACAGGAGGCTTTTTCTCGTTTGAAATTCAAAACGAAGAAAACCCAGATGATTGCTCAGCAATTATATGAAGGCATCAATGTCGGAGGAGAACACATGGGTTTAATCACCTATATGCGTACTGATTCAACCCGTCTTTCGATGACATTTATTAATCGTGCGATGAATTTCATAAGCGAGACATATGGAAACGAATACCTTGGACATGCCAAACAAATTAAAGAAGTTGGTATTACTCAAGATGCCCATGAAGCCATTCGCCCGACCGCGAACCATCGTACTCCACAATCCGTTAAACAATATTTAACTATTGACCAATACAATCTATACAAATTGATTTATAATCGTTCACTTGCTTCCTTGATGAAAGCCAAAAAAGAACAAGTTTTTAACATTGTTCTTGGTGCTAATGATTTAACCTTCAAAGTTGAACTCTCCCACACAGTGTTTAAAGGCTACGAAGTAGTGTGGGATGATCGTGATGATAGCAGAGATTACCATGGCGAGTTTCCCCAAATTAACGAAGGCGATTCTGTTCAAGTCATCAAAAAAGAGAAAGAGCAAAAATTCACCCAACCTCCCGCCCATTATTCTGAAGCTAAACTAGTTAAACTGATGGAAGAAGTCGGTATTGGACGCCCTTCAACTTACTCCTCAACGATAGAAACTCTCAAAGAGAGAAAGTATATAAATAACAATGCGGGAATTTTAAGCATATCAGATCAAGGAAAGAAGACCGCAATTGTCTTAGGCAAATATTTCCCCGAAATCGTTGATGCTAAATACACCGCTCAAATGGAACTCAAACTCGATGATGTGCAAGAAGGCAACGAATCGAGAATTAAAATTTTGACAGATTTCTATAACCCATTCGAAGAACGAATAAAGGTAGCTTACGAAAAAATGTACCCTGATGAACCAGAAAAGACTGGAGAAAATTGTCCTCTTTGCGGATCTCCATTAGTTTTCAAAAAAGGCAAAAATGGCAAATTTATTGGATGTTCTAATTTCCCTACTTGCCGTTATGTAAAGAAAGAAGAGACCGCTCCTGCTGTTGAAACGGGAGAGATGTGCCCAGAATGTGGCAAGCCACTCGTTGAACGAAAGTCATCGAGAGGAACCAATTTCGTTGCGTGTTCCGGATTCCCGAAATGTCATTACATTAAAGCGGAAGAAAAAGTCCCAGTAGTTTTTAAAGAAGAAGACTACGTAAAAGACTGTCCAAAATGTGATGGCCATTTGGTGAAAAAGAAAGGTCGCTATGGAATTTTTCTCGGTTGCACCAACTATCCAAAATGCAATTACATGGAAAAAGTTGAAAAAAAGAAACGGAGCTAATCCGTTTTTCTTTTCCCATGTAGTATGATGTTGTTATGAACAAGCCGACCAAAGAATTCCTAAATCACTTAAAAGATGAAAGAAATTATTCTCTTCAAACCATTGATAGTTATCGGAGAGATATTGAGAAATTTTTCGATTTCTTACAGATAGAAGGAATATTGATGGATCGAGTTGATTTATCGATCATTCGTAATTTCTTAACAAAAGAGCTTCAAAGTGGGGTCAGTAAACGATCCTGCAAACGACGTTTATCGGCTCTCAAACATTTCTATACCTTCATGGTTGAGACAAATTATGTTACTGATAATCCATTTGCTCTAATTACCGCCCCAAAAACTGATAAGAGATATCCTCACTTTCTTTATCAAGAACAAATTAGCGACCTTTTTAAAGCAAACCTTCGGAGAGATGACGAGTTGGTAATCCGGGACCAAGCTATTTTAATGATGCTCTATTATTGCGGAACTCGAGCCAGTGAATTGGTTAATCTGAACGTTCAGGATATCAACTTAAAAACGAGAATCGTGCGTGTTTTTGGAAAAGGCCGAAAAGAAAGACTACTTCCATTCACAAATGATTGTAGAGATGCCCTTTCAACCTATATTCAGAAGCAGAGAAACGAATTGCTCTCAAGAAATAAAGAAATGACTCCCTCTTTGTTTTTGAATGAAAAAGGCCAAAGGCTAACAACTCGTGGTTTAGAGTATATTATCGCTAATATAGAAAAAAAGACCGGAGATTATTTAGGTCTACATCCACATATTTTCCGACATAGCTTTGCGACCCATTTGCTCGAAAATGGAGCAGACCTCCGGGTTATTCAAGAATTGTTAGGTCACGCAAGTATCAACGCCACTCGAGTCTATACGCATGTTACCGAAGAAGCGAAAAAGAAAATCTATTCTGAGGCCTTTCCGAGAGCTAAGAAACCTAAAAATTAAGATAAATAACTTGTTATATATATAACCCTTTGATAAAATAATTGACGCTGTGAATAAATCACAGACTACACACACTGTGAATTGAACTCCCTTTGTGCTCAGCTAATAATTGCTTGAGTGGTTGAGTTTTTCGAAACAGTGGAGGTTAAACATAAGGAGGCTCATATAATGAGTGAAGAAAAGAAAGTTGTTGCTGAAGTCGAAGAAAATACTCCAGTAGCAGTAGTTGCCCCTACAATGGCATCTGTCGTGCATGATCCTAATGCACCAGTTATCACAATGAAGAAGTTGTTAGAAGCTGGCGCACATTTTGGACACCAAACCCGTCGTTGGAATCCAAAGATGAAAAAATATATCTATGGAGCAAGAAATGGTGTCTACATTATCGACTTAGCAAAAAGCGTTACTTTGATTACGGATGCTTATAAAGCAATGAAAGAAATCGTCGACAATGGTGGAAAGATTTTATTTGTTGGAACTAAGAAACAATGCCAAGAAGCTATTATGGCCGAGGCTTTACGTTCTGGTTCTTTCTACATAACTAATCACTGGCTCGGTGGAACATTGACCAATTTCAAGACCATCCAAGGCCGTATTAGATACTTAAAAGAATTACAAAGAAGAGAAGAAGAAGGCGAATTAGACCTCCTTCCTAAAAAAGAAGCCGCTGATTTAAGAAAGCAAAAAGAAAAACTTGCTAAGAACTTAGAAGGCATCAAAGAGATGCGTCGCACTCCAAACGCAGTCTTTGTGGTCGATCCTCGCATTGAACACAACGCTGTTGCGGAAGCACGCAAATTAGGTATCCCAGTCTTCGCTATCGTGGACACCAATAGTGATCCAGATGTCGTTGACTATGTTTTACCAGCTAACGATGATGCTGTCCGCTCTGTCAGCCTAATTCTCGCTGTCATCGCCGATGCTATCGTTGAGAGCAAAGGTGGGCTCCCAGTTGTCGCTTACGTCAAAGACGAAGGCGAAGAAGTCACTATGAAAGACGTTATCCGTCAAACAGATAAAGAAAATGCTGAAAAATTAGCTCGCATTCGCGCTGAGAGAGCAGCTCGTCAAGAAGCCTATGATCGTGATCAAGGCGCTCGTGGATTCTCTAGAGATAGAGATGACAATCGTCGCTACGGTCCACGCAAACCATTCGTCAAAAGAGATGGAGAGGGAAAACCCGCTGATGCTCAACCTTCTGAAGCAAAAAAAGAGGAGATAAAATAATGGCCGAAAAAAGTTTAATAGATTTAATTAAAGACCTTCGCGAGAGAACTGGTGCTGGTCTCATGGATTGCAAAGCTGCCCTACTCGCTAATGATAGCGATTTAGACCGTGCTAGCGACTATCTTCGTGAAAAAGGATTAGCCAAAATGGCTAAGAAAGCCAATCGTATTGCCGCGGAAGGATTAACCATGGTTAAGTCCTGTGAAAAATGCAAATCAATCGTTATTGTTGAAGTCAATTGTGAAACTGACTTTGTAGCGAAGGCTGATGCTTTCCATAATCTTGTCAACAACATTGCTGATTTGTTATTAGATAAGAAACCAAGCAGTATCGAAGAAGCTCGTGAATTAGCATCCTCAATCTTCACTGATGCAACTGTCAAATTAGGAGAAAAATTAGATCTCCGTCGTTTCGAAATTATTGCTGAAAGAGGAGATGAAATGGCCGCTACATACACGCATATGGGTGGCAAAATTTCTGTTGTTGCTTTACTAAGCAAAAAAGATGCAGAATTTGGAAAACAAATTGCTATGCATATTGCTGCCAATAGCCCAACTTATTTAAGCGTTGAAGATATTCCAAGTGAAGTTATCAAACACGAAAATGAAGTCGAATTAGCTGCGAGCAAAAATGATGAAAAATTAGCGAACAAACCACTTCCAGTTCTTGAAAAGATTATCGCTGGAAAAGTGAACAAACACTTCGCGGAAATTACCTTGATGGCCCAACCATTTCTTATTGATGATTCAAAAACTGTTGAGCAAATCTTAAAGGAAAAAAATGTGAAGCTTTTGAAATTTGTCCGTTATCAGGTCGGAGAAGGCATTGAAAAGCGTCAAGACGACTTCGCAAGTGAAGTCATGGGCCAAGTAAATTAGTCAAATAAGAAACACTTTAGTGTTTCTTTTTTTAAGGAGGTTTTATGTACAAAAGAGTGTTATTAAAGCTTAGTGGCGAAGCCCTAAAAGAAAAGACAGGCCTGCAAATTATCGATGTCAAATCCCTTGATAAAATCGCTCATGCCATCAACACCATTCACGGGAAGCAAATCGAAATTTGCGTCGTAATTGGAGCTGGTAATATTTGGCGGGGCAAACTTGCCAAAGATATTGGTATTGAAGATGTCTCAGCTGATTATATGGGCATGCTCGGAACAGTAATTAACGCCGTTGCTCTAGCCTCATCATTAAAGAAATATGGAGTGGGAAGTCGCGTTCTATCTGCAATTCCTGCTATCGATGGTGTCACCGAACCATACGAGATAGAAAAAGCCGATCAAGCCATGAAAAATGGCGAAGTGGTCTTTCTCGCTGGTGGCACAGGAAAACCATTCTTTACCACAGATACCGCCGCTACTTTAAGAGCCCTTGAGCTCCACTGTGATGCTATCTTAATGGGCAAGAATGGAGTTGATGGAGTCTACTCCAGTGACCCCACCTGTGACCCTAATGCTAAGTTCTATCCTGTCATCACTTACAAAGAGATGTTAGAAATGAAACTTCAAATTATGGACCTTTCTGCTGTACAATTAATTAAGGACCACGATATTGAGATTCGTGTCTTCTCAATGGCGGATCCGGCAAACTTCCGCCGCGTCATTGAAGGAAGGGACATCGGAACTATTTGCAAAAAAGGAGAATAGCATATGGACGAAATTGTACTTGATGGGCAACAAAGAATGGAGAAATCCATCGAATCATTGAGATCCACTTTGGTGACTTTGAGAACAGGTCGGGCTAACCCCGCCATGTTATCAACATTAATGATTGACTATTATGGCTCTCCCACGCCAGTCAATCAAATATCTTCAGTCTCAGTGCCAGAACCACGTCAGCTTCTCATCAAACCTTATGATCGCAACGATATGAAAGCCATAGTAACAGCGATCAATGCCTCTAACCTTGGCTTGAACCCCATTAATGAAGGCACAAGCATTCGCTTGATGATACCTGCTCTCACCGAAGATCGAAGAAGAGAATTATCCAAACAAGCAAAAAAATATGGTGAAGAAGCCAAAGTTGCAATTCGCAATATTCGCAGAGATTATGTGGATTTGGTCAAGAGTGATGACAGTTATCCTGAAGATTATCAAAAAAAGATCCTCGAGGATATTCAAAAAGTAACAGATGAAGCAATTCAAAAAATTGATGACATCTGTATAGAAAAAGAAAAAGAAATCATGATCGTATAAGGAAGGTATTGCCTTCCTTTTTTCTTTTTATGTTTCTATGATATTTTTCTATTTTTGTGTATACTAAAATAGATTATTTATGGCAAAGATTGCATCCTTAAAACACATCGCCTTCATTATGGATGGAAACGGAAGATGGGCCACCGCTCGTGGTCTTCCGCGTTTTTTAGGTCACAAAGCTGGTTGCGATCGTGTTATTGATATTTATGAGGAATGCCGTGAGCAGGGTATTGAAGTCATGTCCTTATACGCCTTCTCAACCGAGAACTGGAATCGCCCAAAAAGCGAAATTAATCATCTTTTTAAATATTTGGAAATATTCTTTACTAAGCAGATTAATCGGATGATTAAAGAAGGCTGTCACATCTTAGCTTCAGGAGATTTGTCTCGTTTGCCAACTAAAACACAGAAAATAGTTAATGAAGCGATGGAAAAGACAAAAGATTGTCATGATTTTGTTTTTAATATCTGTCTCAATTACGGAGGAAAAGCCGAGATTATTCGGGCTTGCCAAAACTTCGCTCATGATGTCGTAAACAATCAAAAAACGGTTGAACAGCTCAACGAAGCAAATTTCGAAGATTATCTATACACAAAAGGCTTGCCGCCCGTTGATTTATTGATTCGCACGAGTGGAGAAATGCGAACTTCAAACTTTCTTCCTTGGCAGTTAGCATATGCTGAATTTATTTTCACTCCTACCCCTTGGCCAGATTTTAATAAAGAACAGTTTAGAGACGCTCTTAATGAATATGCTAAGCGATCACGTCGCTTCGGAGGCTTGTCACATGAATAAGAATGAGCAAATTATAAAACCGAATGAAATAACCAAAAACACAAAAGCTACGATGAAAACAAGAATCATCACTGCTGTCGTTGGCATTGCTGTAATCATACCATTTATCTTTTTAGGTGATTGGTTCTATGCTGCCTTAGTCGTTGTTTTATCTGTTTTCTCAACCATCGAAATTATTCGTTGTTTAAAAGTTAAAAAATCTGTTCCTTACCTCATCGGGCTTACTACTGTGAGCATAATCATTTGTATTTTCTTTGTCTTTTGGCCCTTCCTCCTTAATTTATTTAAAGGAATTGCTGGTGATTCTTGGTTCCACTTGTACACCTATTTTGATCAACTCCATATATCGGTTCTCTTAGTTTTTATTGGATTCGCTTTGCTATTCATGGTGGTGGTCTTTTATTCATCTTTCACCGCTCGCGATGCTAGTTTTATGTTTACCATGCTTGTCGTTATTTCTTTAGGCCTTCAGAGTTTGTTGTTCTTAAGATTTTATCCATCTTGTCAACACTGGAAATCAAATTTTGCCCCGTTCTTTAATTTTTATGATTCTTTTGAAGCGTGTTTGCTCATTATCTATGTCATTGTTGCGACCTTTATGACTGATACAGGCGCGTATTTCTTTGGTCTGTTTTTTGGAAGAAGAAAAATCAACGAAAGAATTTCTCCTAAAAAGACCTATGCCGGATTTGTGGGCGGGATTGTTACCTCCTTTGCTGTTTCAACAGCTTTTGGGTTAGTCCTTTCAGCCTCAGGACATCCTTTATTAGCGGATGTCCTTGATATCAATCACTGGTATTACATTGTTGCATTATCGGCTTTAATTCCTCTCTTCTCGACATTAGGCGATTTTGTCTTCAGTTCAATTAAACGTTTCTATGAAATCAAGGATTACGGATATATACTTCCTGGACATGGTGGAATTCTCGATCGCATTGATTCCTTGCTCTTCTCATTGATGGGTTCCGCAATGTTTGTTTGGATTGTAAGTAATATTGGGGAACCTGATTTGCTTTTCTTATTATGATAAGTATTTGTCTTCTTGGCGCTTCTGGATCAATTGGCAGTCAAACTTTGGATGTCATCAGAAAGCATCCAAATGATTTTTTGCTGAGAGCATTTTCAGTTGGTCATCGAACAAGAATCGTCTCTTCGATTCTCAAATCATTTCCATCCGTGAAAATGATATGTATCCAAGAAAAAGAAGACATGGAAAGGTATCAACAAAAGTATCCCCATCTTCGCTTTTTCTATGGTGATAGTGGCCTGCTCTCCTTAATAAAGGAATCACAAGCTGAAATGGTGGTTAACGCTCTTGTTGGTTTTGTTGGTTTGCTTCCTTCAATCTCGACTTTAGAAAACAATCGCATTCTCGCTCTTGCTAATAAAGAAAGCCTTGTGGTGGGTGGAGAATTAATTAAAAATATTTTGACAAATGGCAAAGGAAAACTAATCCCTATTGATAGCGAGCATGTCGCTTTAGCTAAGTGCTTATCGGTTGATTCCAAAAATGTCAAAAATCTTATTCTGACCGCTAGTGGAGGAAGTTTTCGAAAACTATCTCGAAAAGATTTAAAAAAAGTTACTCCAGAGCAAGCTCTTCATCACCCCACTTGGAAGATGGGCAATAAAATTACCATCGATAGTGCTAGTATGATGAATAAGACTTTTGAGATAATTGAAGCTCATTATTTATTTGATTTCCCTTACAAAAAAATAAAAGTTATCATTCATAACGAATCTATGGTTCACTCTATGGTACAATACAAAGATGGAACCTATCGCTTAGATATCGGGAAACCCGATATGCGTGTTCCTATCACCTATGCTTTAACGCAGGGGCTGTGCCTGTATAAAACTTACCTATGTTCTGATTATCGTCAGTTCGATTCATACCATTTTTCTGCCTTATCTTTGAGAAGATATCCGGTCATTAAATGGGCAAAAAAAGTCATCGAAGATAAGGGAACATTTGGAGTTGTCCTGAACGCTGCAAACGAGGTAGCGGTCTCAGCCTTTCTAAAGGGAAAAATCTCGTTCCTCGATATTGAAAAAGTCATCTCGATATTGATGAAAAGTCACCTTAACATTGAGCATCCAACCATTGACGATATTTTAAGGGTTGATGCCATTACGCGTAAAAACGCAATCGAATTAATCGAAAAGTAGGTATTATGGATTTCTTGTTTAATTTCTTGTACATTCTCCTGTTTGTCTTATGTCTTTCCATATTGATTATTGTTCATGAACTTGGGCACTTCACAATGGCAAAGGCTTTTAGAGTCTATTGCTTAGAGTTTTCGATTGGGTTCGGACCTAAGCTATTTTCTTTCAAAAGAAAGAACGCTGAAACTCGTTTTTCTCTTCGTTCAATTCCCTTTGGAGGATACGTTTCCATGGTGGGAGAAGGAACCGAGACTCCAGAAGGAGTCAGCATTGATGACTCGCGTAATTTTAGCAAAATAAAAAAGTGGAAAAGAAGCATTATCTTAGTGGCGGGAGTAACAATGAATGCTCTATTAGCACTTCTCGTCTTTTTCGTTTCTGAAACCTGCTTTATGCAAACTAGCATTTCGGCCAGCCATCTTGTGGTTTCCGAAACTTCTATCGCTGGAAATGCTGGCTTGGCTAGTGACAATCTCATCCATCTAGATGGCGAAACCTTTGGCGAAGATGCTCCCATCTATGTCGTCGACAAAACGACCGCCTACTTTACCCATTTTGACGTCATAACCGAAGAGTCAACTAATGTTCCAGTCATAGTGGTGCTTTCCCGCTCCATGAGCAGTTATTCACAACTAAATTGGAAGGACTATTTACATTATCTTGATCCTGAAGTAATTGGCGATGCTAATAATCTTGAAGATTATCTTGTCCCCATCGCTGAGGATGTCGTCTCCGTTACGTTTAATATTTTGAAATATAATGATCCCGAAAATTCTGAGGCTGGTACAGCCCCCATCGAAATTGTTTTGGAAGCCAAGACTAGCCGAGATTCTCCAAAGCGTTACTTTGAAGACATTGGATTGTCTTTTTATTCCCATAAATACCGGAATACTTTTGCTCAAGCCAATGGAAATACTTGGCGATTAATGGGTGAATCATCCATCGCTATTTTCAAAGGACTCGGGTCTTTATTCACTTCTCCGCAATCCGTAGGAGGCATTATTGCCGTTGGTTTTGTTACTACCTCGACATTGCAAAACTTTGGTTTAGTGTCATTCCTTCAGCTTTGGGGACTTATTTCTATTAACTTAGCTATTATTAATCTTTTGCCTTTCCCTGGTTTAGATGGGTGGCAAATTTTTGTTCTAATATTCGAATCAATTGCTCGAAAAGAAATTCCCTCAAAAGTTAAGAACATTGTTTCCACAGTGGGCATTATTGCCCTTTTTGCTTTGATGTTTGTCTTATTAATTAAGGACGTATTTCTCTTTATTATTTAAGTCTATGAATGATAAGATGGTGCGCTTTTTAAATAGTCTTGGTATCGAGAACCTCGATGATTTTGACCTCGACTTTGAAATGATAGGCCGCAACCGCTTTAACAAACAACAATTGGACATGGTTATTGTCAAATCAAAACCATGGAAATACTATTTACTCAGACAATTCCAAGATGGTCTAAATAACATTTCTTATTCCTATACCCTCCGGTTCTCTTATCTTGTTCGACCTGATTATCATGATGCGTTATCGCTATTTGATGATTGGTATCAGACGATATATCGACTTCCTCATAATTTGGTTATCTCAGGAGACGAGCAAGACCATTTACGAATTGAATATCTCAACGAAAGTGAGAAAGAGCAATATGCTCAGTCGATTTCAGATTTTCGCGATTTTTTGGACTTTATTAATTATGAATTTGTCGTGCTTGAGACCATCAAACCCATTGATGAAACACATGTCGAAGTGTCTCAAAAACAAATGAAAAAGATTATTAAAAATGCTGAAATCGAAGCCGTTGAAACAATGAATGATATTTCGGAAAAGCCCGAGATTATTGATCGCAACGATGCGGAAGATATTGTCAAGCAAGAGCGAAAAGACCTAAAAGAGCAAGTTGAGGCTGCCTATTTAGACATCATGAAGCGAAACGCGGAAGAAATGGCTAAAGAAAGACGCCGGGCGCGACTAAATCGACGTGGTAACTACGAACCCATTGAACGAATTGATTCCATAAATGAAAATTCCGGCAACATTGATATTTCCGGACAAATCTTTTCGATTGAACTCCGCGAATTTGGCGAATCAACTAAAATCACTATTGGAGTGGCTGATCACTTCGGTGGAGCAATCATGGTTGGCGCTTATGAAAATAAACAAATTCCTGCTGAGACGATTAAATTATTAGATAAAGGCGTTAACGTTCGTGTTCGGGGTGTTGCCTACGCTGATAATTTTACTAAAGAAGTAACTGTGAAGGTTCACTATATCGATCTACTTCCTCCTGATCAAATTGCTCCCGATAATGAAGAGATAAAAAGAGTTGAACTCCATCTCCATAGCACGATGTCAAGCATGGATGGTGTAACCAGTATGGATGATTACTGCCGTTATGCAAAAGCGCTCGGGCACAAGGCAATTGCCATTACTGATCACGCTGTTGTTCAAGGTTATCCTGATGCTCAAAAAGCCGCCAAAAAGAACGGCCTAAAGATGATTTATGGAGCTGAACTCTACATGGTAGATGATCAGCTTGTTTATATCAAAAACCCCGTCAATATTCCCTTAAACAAAGCTAAATATGTTGTTCTCGACTTAGAAACAACTGGTTTAAGTTCCCGTTATGATAGCATTATTGAATTTGGAGCGGTCCGTGTGGAACATGGTCTAGTGACCTCTCATTTTGATGTTTTAATCAACCCTGGCTTTTCGATTCCTCGTCACATTACTGAAATTACCGGTATTAGCGATGAAATGGTTAAAGATAAGCCATTGATTAAGGATGTTATCAAAGATATTTTAGATTTCATGGATGATGCCATTTTGGTTACCCATAATGCTGAATTCGATATTTCTTTCTTACAAGAATCGCTTAAGAAATTAGGATTACCACCTTTGAACAATTCAATTATTGATACACTCTCACTCTCTCGATTCTTATTCCCGGAAAGCAAGAGGCACACCCTTGGAGCGTTATGCAATAATCTGGAAGTTAATTATGAAGAAGAACAAGCTCACCGTGCCGATTATGACGCCCAAGTTTTGAACGATGTTTTGCAGCCCATGGTTTCTCGTTTAGTTCGCAAACACGATATTATTACCCATGCTGATTTGCAAAAACTTGAAACTCCCCCTGCTTTACTGAGACATATTTATCCTGTCCATATTGTTGTCTTAGCTCAAGACAAAATTGGTTTGAAAAACCTTTATAAAATGGTTTCTCTTTCCCACATTGATTACCTTGCTGAAGTGCCAAAGATTCCTCGAAGAGAAGTCGAAAAATTACGCGGTCACCTTCTGATTGGTTCAGCCTGTTTTAATGGTGAAGTATTTCGTACCGCGAGATACTATAACGCTCAACGACTAAAAGAAGTAATGGCCTTCTATGACTATATAGAAGTTCAACCTCTAGAAAACTATTCATTTTTAGTAAACATGGGCGATTTGAGCGAAGATTCAGTCAAACAATATGTCAAAGACATCGTGGAGACCGCTGATGAAATCGGAAAAACTACTATCGCCACTGGCGATGTTCACTATTTAACACCGAAAGAAAAGATTTATCGCGATATTTATATTTCTGCTAAGGGATTAGGAGGGATTAATCATGCCCTCAATCCATATTCCCGAAATAAAATACCTCCTTTTGATAATCCAAATCAGCATTATCGCACGACAAAAGAGATGATTGATTGCATGTCATTCTTGGGAAAAGAAAAGGCTTATGAAATCACTGTGACCAACACCAATAAAATCGCTGACCTGATTAGCCCTCTCGTTCCTCTTCCAAATGATAAACTTTATTCTCCAAAAATTGAAAACTCGGAAAAGATGCTTACCGATCTCTGCTATCAAAAAGCCCATGAACTTTATGGCAACCCTTTACCAAAGCCCATTCAAGAACGTCTTGATACCGAATTAAATGGTATTATTTCAAATGGATTCTCGGTCATTTATTATATCGCTCATAAAATCGTTAAGAAGACTCAAGACGATGACTATATTGTTGGTTCTCGTGGATCTGTTGGTTCTTCTTTTGCTGCTACAATGGCGGGAATTACTGAAGTTAATCCTTTGCCACCTCACTATCTCTGCCCTCATTGTCATCATTTGGAATGGACAAGTGAAACGATGCCTGAATATCGCTCTGGCTATGATTTGCCAGAAAAGAAATGCCCCTCTTGTGGAGAACACATGAGCCATGATGGACAAAATATTCCTTTTGAAACTTTCTTAGGATTCCACGCTGAAAAAACGCCTGATATTGATTTAAACTTTCCTCGCGATTATCAGTCAAGAGCCCATGATTACACGAAAGAACTATTAGGTGAAAACAATGTCTTTCGCGCCGGAACAATTGAAACAGTGAAGGATAAAACTGCCTTCGGTTTTGCTCGTGGCTATATCGAAAGAAAAGGGCTTGATCCTAACACCTATCCAAAAGCTAAAATCGCTTATTATGCTTCAGGTTGTATCGATGTTAAAAGAACGACTGGTCAGCACCCCGGAGGCATTGTTGTTATTCCTAATGAATATGAAGTTTATGACTTTACCCCCATTCAATATCCTGCCGACGAACCTGAGTCAACATGGAAGACGACTCATTTCGACTTCCATTCCATCCATGATACTGTTTTAAAACTTGATTTACTTGGACATGTCGATCCGATGGCTTTGCGTATGATGTTAAAATTGACTAACATTGCCGTTGACGATATTCCTTTAAATGATAAAGATACTCTTTCTATATTCTCTACTGCTAAGGCTTTAAAGATGGAAAATGATTACTTGGCTTCAAAAACTGGTGCTTTAGGGATACCAGAATTCGGAACTTCTTTCGTTCGCGGTATTTTGGAAGAAACAAATCCAAAGACATTCTCTGATTTAGTTATTATATCTGGCCTATCCCATGGAACTGGTGTCTGGCAAGGTAACGCCGAAAGTCTTATCAATTCTAAAAAAGCAACTTTACAAGAAGTGATTGGATGTCGTGATGATATTATGACTTACCTTACTAATAAAGGGATTCCTGCAGCAGTCAGCTTTTCGATTATGGAAAGTGTTCGACATGGCGATGGTCTCAAACCAGAATTTGTCGAGATTATGAAAGCTAATAAAGTTCCTCAGTACTATATCGACTCCTGCAATCTTATTAAGTACATGTTTCCCAAAGGACACGCAGTTGCTTATGTCACTATGGCTATAAGAGTGGGTTATTTTAAGGTCCATTATCCCCTAGAGTATTATGCGACATTCTTCTCTGTTCGTTCTAAACAATATGATATTTTCGCAATGATTAAGGGAAGAGATGCTATCATAAATCGTCTTGATGAGCTAAAATTGAAAAGCAAAAGCAAGACTGATAAGCTTTCCCCGAAAGAAGCTGATCAGATTGTCACATTGCAAATCGCTCTTGAGATGGTTCAAAGAGGGTTTAAATTTAGCAATATTGACTTATACAAATCAGATGTTGCCAACTTTATCGTTGACCATGAGCATAACGCTCTTATCCCTCCTTTTACCACCCTTGATGGCTTAGGGGAAAACAACGCCATATCTGTTATTGAAGCGCGCAAGGACGGACAGTTCTTTTCAAAAGAGGATTTACTTCGTCGAACAAAATTAACAACCACGAATGTTAATGATTTATCAAAATTAGGCGTTTTAGAAGGTCTCAACGAGACTGATCAAATGACACTTTTTGATCTAAATGATCTGGCGTAAATAATCGGGAAGTAGCACAGCTTGGTAGTGCGCTTGGTTCGGGACCAAGAGGTCGTGGGTTCGAATCCCATCTTTCCGACCAT
>CAYFSI010000010.1:0-28276 GCA_964345825.1 uncultured Staphylococcaceae bacterium
AGATGTGAGACTGCCGCCATTTACGGATTAAGTGTGATAGGATATCATCTAGAGAAATAGTATGGGAATTTTTTCGTTATTAAACAAATATCAAAGAAAAAGAAAAGCTTTTCAAAAAAGTGAAGAGTATCGTTTTTTTCTTGAGAATCGCGAATCGTTGAACAAATTTCCAAAATACTCTTTTTTATATGATAGCGATATTGATGACTTCAGCGTCATGAGAGCGAACTGTATTCTCTATGGTTTGTTTAATAAAGACACTATTGAAAAGGAAGTCATCAATCTTAATAAATATCTTCCCACTCATTCAAAATCCGATAGTAGAATTTTCCGCAAAGCCTTAGAAGAAATACTGGTGGAACTCCCCTACTTGATGTCCAATAAAGAGAAAATATTCATTCCTTTTTTCACGAGAGCAATTAACCTAATATATGTTGAAGAACCGGAAAAACTTTTACTCCTTCCTTACTCCGAATTAATTAAGAATTATTTTAATGCAATTGTCGATCCGTTTGACACTTATGGAGCGGAATTATTTAATTCCTATTTTACTCGTTTAGTAAAGGTCTTTAGCAACGGAAAAGAAGTAGCCTATTTTCATTATGACACTCTGAGCATTTACATCGTTAATTCTCAAGGCCGTCTCGATGAAAAGATTGTGCTTTTCGATAGATTTATGAAACGTATTAGTGATCACCATATGCTCGAAAGAATCAAACCAGTGGTGGAATCATATTTTAAATATAATCGAGAGGAATTTGTCCAAAATCTCTTTAAAAGTGGGTTTATTTCCACGAAAATGCTCTCAATAATCAATAAAAAATCAAAGGTCTAATTCCATGATTTTTAAAATTTTTTCTTTAGGCTGCAAAGTCAATAGTTATGAATGCGCAGCATTAGCATCTCTGCTTAGAAACGAGGGATTTAAAGAAGATGATTCAACGGCACCAGATGTTGTAATTATCAACACATGCTCAGTGACTTCAACTGCCGACCAAAAATCCCGTCAACATATTCGAAAATTTCAACGACTCTATCCTAACGCAATTACCGTTGTTATGGGCTGTTATGCTCAGGGCAACAAGGATTATATCTTAGAATATATTAAACCCACAATTTTAGTGGGTGCGTCTCATCGTAATGAAATTCCCACTTTGATAAAGCAATACCAAAAGACTCAGCAAAATATTGTTCTTTTGGATGATGACGTTCGCCATTTTTCTTACGAAGAATTTGGCATCACCTCTTATTACGAGAACACAAGAGCGTATTTAAAAATTGAAGATGGATGCAACAATTTTTGTACTTATTGTATTATCCCTTATCGTCGGGGCCAACTTCGCTCCCGACAACCGATACATGTTTTTTCCGAAGCTGAATATTTAGTCAAACAAGGATATCAAGAAATTATACTCTCTGGAATTCATGTCGGAGGATACGGTCAAGATTTAAAAAACGCTACCTTCTCAGAACTTGTTGAGAAGCTTTTAGGTATTCCCAATCTCTCCTCTTTAAGAATTTCTTCAATTGAGGAAAGTGAAATTGATGAACATCTAATTCGCCTTCTGAAGGAAAAGGACAATCTGGCTAAACATTTACATATTCCTTTACAGAGTGGATCTCCCACGGTTTTAAAGCGAATGGCGAGGCGATATTCCACTGATGATTTCCTAACAAAAATTAAGAGAATTAAAACAGAAATTCCTGAAATTGCTATCACAACGGATGTAATTGTCGGTTTTCCAGGTGAAACGGATGAAGAATTTGAACAAACCTATCAATTCATTAAGGATTGTGGTTTTCACTTACTCCATGTTTTTCCCTTTTCTCCACGAGAAGGAACTCCCGCCGCTAAGATGACAAATCAAATATCTTCGGAGATAAAAAAACAAAGAGTTAATAGACTAATCAATCTTTCGAAAGAATTATGGGATAACTATACTTCGACTTTCATTAATCAAATGGTAACTATTTTGGTTGAAAGATACGAGAAAGGTTTTAATATTGGTCACACAACAAATTATATTGAAGTCAAAGTTCCTTCTTTTGAAGGAAGAATTGGAAAACATTTATCAGTGAAATTAACAAAAGATATGATATTGCCGAAATAAAATGAGTTTATTTAGAACTTGTCAAAAATCGGCTTGACTAACCCCTATAGTATTAATATAATTAATCAGGTTAAATAAGGGAGGATATCGCTATGGCAGTCCCACAAAGACGAACTTCGAAAACAAGAAAAAGATTAAGAAGAACACATTTTAAATTAAACGTTACTGGTTTAGTCACATGCCCCAACTGTGGCACGATGATCAAATCTCACCACGTCTGTCCAAAATGTGGATTCTATGATGGCAAAGTCGTTTACTTAAACGGCAAGTATGTCACTAAAGAAGCAGAAAAGAAAGCCGCTGAAGCTGGCAAAAAGTCAACTCGTAAACCAGCCAAAAAATCAGTTGCAAAAAAAGCTGAACCAAAAGCTGAATAAAGATTAGGTCACACGACCTTTTCTTTTTGTTTATAATAATAAAAGAGGTAATTTTTATGAAATACAACAAATTTATCGATCATACTTTACTGAAACAAGATGCGATGCCGGAACAAATTATGAGACTTTGCGAAGAAGCAAAGGCTTTTGATTTTATGAGTGTTTGCGTTAACCCTGCCTATGTTCCTTTAGCTCACGAATGTCTAAAAGGCAGTGATGTTAAAGTGTGCACAGTCATTGGCTTTCCTTTGGGAATGAATTTAACGAAAACAAAGCTCGAAGAAACTGAACTTGCTCTCAAAGAAGGCGCTGAAGAAATTGATATGGTTATCAATGTTGGAATGCTTAAAGCAGGACATGATGAATATGTTGAAGGAGAAATCTCTCTTCTCAAACAGGCTTGTGGAAAGAAAGTTTTGAAAGTGATTATCGAAACTTGTTTACTTACTGATGATGAAAAAGTGCGCGCTTGTGTTGTAAGCAAAAAGGCAGGAGCCGATTATGTTAAGACTAGCACTGGATTTTCTACTGGTGGTGCTACCGTTCACGATGTTGCTTTAATGCGCAAAACCGTTGGCCCAAAAATGGGAGTCAAAGCTTCAGGAGGCGTAAAAACTCACGAAGATCTCCTCGCCATGGTGGAAGCAGGAGCCAGTCGCATTGGAACCAGCAATGGTTGCAAGATAATCTAATAAAAAACATCAAGGGTCGAGAGGCCCTTTTTATTTCTTGATTTTTATTTATAAATAAGTCTATAATAGACAAGCGCAAGCAACTTAGGAGGTGAACACTTATGCCAAAGACTTCAGTTCGTGAAAACGAAACACTTGATGATGCATTACGCAGATTCAAACGTCAAGTCAGCAAAGCGGGCACCATCCAAGAAGCTCGCAAGAGAAAATTCTTTTTAAAGAAGAGTCTCAAAAGAAAAGTTAAAAGCGATAACGCTCGTCGTAAAAACCGCAAATAACTAATTACTGGGCCTAATGAGCCCAGAACATCGCGGGGTAGAGCAGCTTGGTAGCTCGTCAGGCCCATAACCTGAAGGTCAGTTGGTTCAAATCCACTCCCCGCAACCATTCGAAAATCTAGACCACTTATGTGGTCTTTTTTCATAGCGAAGTGTATTTAATTCGGACTCTAAACATAACGTATTGTTACAGATATACAAAAACAAATAATTTTCCAAACTTTCATTTTTTGAGCCTATATCACTTTGTGGTTTTAAAATATGCATAAAAATACGATAATTTACTAAGAGTAGAAATATGATTGAAATAAAGCAAATATTACCCGACAACGAGAATGACGCCAATATACCCAACCAACCTTTCAAGATTTGGGGGAAAATGATTCCATCTCTTCATAATGGAGAATGGGATTATCAAGTAGTGGAATTTAAAGAAACTGCCGAAATGTGTTTTCCAGATTGTTTTTATGATATAAAAAACGGGGATAGTATTTTTTATGGCGCTTATGATGGAGATAAGTGTATAGGTGTCGCTGTTCTTCGAAAAGGAATGTTTAAATATCTATATTTGGATGATTTAAAAATAAATTCAAAATATCGCCGTCAAGGTGTTGGATCTATGCTTATTAAGGTCTGCTTAGAAAGGGCAAAAATGCAACATATGGAAGGCATATATACTATTGGACAAGATAATAATCTATCTGCTTGCTTATTCTATATTAGTCAAGGATTCAAAATAGGAGGCTTTGACAACAAAACTTATCAAGGTACCTCTCAAGAAGGAAAAGCTGATATTGCTTTTTTCCTTGATTGCTAATCGTGCCACATTCCTTCTTAAAATCCACCAAAGAGAAAAAAGTTTGCCGTAACGGATTATGGAAATATTCTAGACACCCAAATTATCTAGGCGAAAATCTCGTCTGGATTGGCGTTTTCATTTCTCTATTATTGAGCCACTATTCTCATTGGTACCTCGGTTATGGGTTCATTTTGATTCTCTTGCTATTCGAATTCATCTCTATTCCTTTGATGGAAAAGCGTCAGATATCGCGGAGAAGTGATTATCTCGAATATAAAAGAGTCACTCCTCGCTTGTTCATAATTCCTAAATTCAAAAAGAAAAACACTTAATATTGATCTCTTTTAATCTAAGCGTATCGTTTGGTAAAAACTTGAACAAACTATACAATAGAAATATTGAGGTATTAATATGTTCAAAAACATCAATAAAAACGAAAAGATTCTATTGAGAGACCAAGTCGATTATCACGAGGGACAAGTTATTAGCAAAACGCTCGTTCAAAACGAAAAAGTTAGTGTCACTATTTTTTCTTTTGATAAGGGAGAAGAAATTTCCACCCATGCTTCGGGAGGAGATGCGATGGTCACTGTCATCGATGGTGTAGGTCGATTCACTGTTGGCGGGAAAGCTCACCTTCTAAAAGAAGGCGAGACGCTCATCATGCCCAAAGATGTCCCACACTCCGTCTATGGTCAAGAGAAGTTCAAAATGCTTCTCCTAGTCTCGTTCTAATAAATCAAATTGAAAAGCGATGTCATTCGCTTTTCTTTTAATGTGTGCCCAAAAGATATCATTTATAATGAACATCGGTAAAAGTCTACGCCACGTAGATAACATTTAATCTCAGAATATGAAATTATATGGTCAGGAGGTAAAACATGGATCCAGTTAAAATTGGAAACTTCATCAGAGAATGTCGCAAAGAAAAAGGATATACACAAGAAACCCTAGCCGATAAAATATTCGTCAGTCCTAAGACAATATCGAAATGGGAAACAGGAAACGGAACCCCTGATGTTTCGGTGATGTCTCTTTTATGTAAAGAATTAGGCATCAGTCTCAACGAACTTTTTTCGGGAGAACATCTCGATGACCAAAACTACCGAATCAATGCTGAAAAAAACTTAAAACTTATGATTGATCATGAAAGAGAAACTAACAAAAAATTACTAATTGCCGAAATTTTCATGGGGATTTCGATTATGGCGTCTTCCATCGCTTTGATAATTCTTGGAGGATTACTCAATCTCGAAGTCTGGCAACGCGTTTTATTCATCGCCGGTGGCTTCCTCGCCTTCGCCTTAGGAGTCGTTGGTTTATGCATCTTGGAAATTCAAGGTGGCTACTACCAATGTCAACATTGTGGAGAAGTATTTCGTCCATCTTATGGAGCTTATATAAAAGGGATGCACACCATTACCAGACGTCACTTGAAATGTCCAAATTGTGGAAAATGGAGCATGGCCAAGAGAAGATTATCAAAAAACATTCCTCATAAAGACAAATAAAAAGATTTGCAAAACTGAGAGATACCTCAAATCCCAGATAATAGGAAAAGGGGTACTTTCATTAGATATTTTCAATCAACTTCCAGCCACTGACAATTTTGGCCACTCTTTTTTTAGCTTCAGTCTCATCGATTTTGTCCGATAGGAATTCATGAATGAGATGAGCAATTTCTTGAGCGTGTTCTTTTGTACATCCACGAGTAGTCGTAGCGGCAAAGCCAATTCTTAATCCACTAGTTTTGTTTGGCTTTAATGTGTCATTTGGAATCATATTTTTATTGGTGGTGACATTGATAGCTTCAAGTTTCTTTTGCGCATCCAAACCATTGATACCATAGGTATCTAAAACATTAAGCAAGAAGAGATGGTTATCGGTTCCACTGACAATGGCCCCTAAATGCTTGAATTCTTCCTGACAAGCTTTGGTGTTGTCTACGACATTCTGAGCGTATTTCTTGAAACCATCGGTATTTGCTTCTTTAAAGCAGATTGCCTTAGCAGCGATAATGTGTTCAAGTGGTCCACCTTGGTAGAAAGGGAAGATAGCCGAGTTGATTCTCTTAATTAATTCTTCGCTATTAGTGAGTATTAAGCCACCTCTAGGTCCGCGAAGAGTTTTGTGAGTGGTGGAAGTGACAATGTCGGCGTAAGGGCATGGGTTCATGTGAGCGCCACCGGCGACAAGACCGGCAATATGAGCCATATCGACGAGGAATAAACAGCCAACTTCATCGGCGATTTCACGGAATTTCTTGAAATCAATTTCATAAGGATATGCGCTATATCCCGCCATGATCAGATTTGGTTTTTCTTCTAAGGCGATACGACGAATCTCGGCATAATCAAGATGCCCTTCTTTATTTAATGGGTAAAACACAAATGAATAGAAGTGACTGGAAAAACTGACTGGAGATCCGTGGGTGAGATGCCCTCCATCATTTAAGACTAGCGAGAGAATTTTTCCTCCCTCTGGTAATAAAGCGCGATATGCTGCCGCGTTAGCTTGGCTTCCACTATGTGGTTGGACATTGGCGAACTTACATCCGAATAACTGACAAGCTCTTTCGATAGCGATGTTTTCAATCTTGTCGACAACTTCACATCCGCCATAATAACGGTGTCCAGGATAGCCTTCTGCATATTTATTGGTCAAAATCGAACTGCAGGCATGACGAACCTCTTTATCGGCATAGTTTTCACTGGCAATTAATTCAATGCCAATGTTTTGGCGAACCGTCTCCTCTTTAATTAATAATTCAATCTCTTTATCCATAATTTAAAACTCCTTTATCCATTCTAACAAAATACATATTAAGAATAATATCGAATATTCGAATATCGTTAGTAATTTAATAAAAATTAAAAAGATTAAATCTGTTTCTTTTTTATGGTGCGAAAAGTTTTACACCATTTTGGGTTTGTGATATCATATTCAAAATTATTATGTTATCTTTAGTGGGACATTATAGAAAGGCTTCTTAATATGTGTGGTATTGTTGGATGTATTGGCAAAGTAGATGCAAAGGAATACTTACTCTATGGTCTTGAAACATTAGATTATCGTGGCTATGATTCCGCTGGTGTGGCTTTTCTAAACCATAATAAGCTTGAAATTGTTAAAACCATTGGCTCAGTCAAGAAATTGATCGAGCAAATTACTCAACCAGTCGAAAGTCATTTAGGCATTGGTCACACTCGCTGGGCAACTCACGGAGTGCCTTCTATTCCTAATGCTCACCCTGTTCAATCGATGAAAAAGAAAGTCACCCTCGTCCATAATGGAGTAATTGAAAATTTCCAAGCTCTTAAAGATGAACTAACCGCTAAGGGATACCATTTTAATGGTCAAACCGATAGCGAGATTATCGCTTGCCTTATCGAAGATAAATTGTCCAAAAACCCAAATGTTGCTAAAGTCTTGGTTGAAGTCATGAAAATGTTACATGGTAGTTTTGCCTGCTTAATTATTATTGATGGTGATTTTGATAAAATCTATGTTATAAAACGCAGTTCCCCGCTTCTTGTTGCCAAAGGAGAAGGCTTTCATTTATTAGCGAGCGATGCTCTGCCAATAATGAAATATTCCAGCCAAGTTTTCGCTCTTCCTGACGACAGTATATCCGTTATCAGCAGCGATACATTTCAATTGTTTGATATTAACCTTCAACCACTTGAAATTAAATTTATTACTAAAGACCTCGCTCTCATCTCTCGTGACCTTAATGGTTATCCCCATTACATGTTAAAAGAAATAGAAGAGATTGAGTCTGTTGTCCGCCGCTTAATGGTTACCTATCATCCCGAAGATAAGTTTCTGTTTGATGATAAGCTTTTGACGACGCTTAAAGAGAGCGACAGCATTATTTTTATTGCTTGTGGCACAAGTTATCACGCTTCTTTAATTGGAGCACGTTACTTTCGTCACATCGGGAAAAACGCTTCTGTATTTGTCGCCAGCGAATGGGCTTTCTATCCTCAAATTATGGGTGAGAAACCATTTATTATTATGCTTTCCCAGTCAGGCGAAACCGCTGATTTAATACATGCTTTAAAAGTCGCTCATGAACACGAATTAAAAATGCTTTTGATTACCAATGTGCAAGGATCGACTTTGGAAATGGCTGCTGATTTTTCCATTTGTCTAAACGCTGGATCAGAAATTTCCGTTGCTTCCACAAAAGCTTATGCTGCTCAAGTAGCCGCTCTTGCTTTATTAACCAATTCTCTACAAGATCGTCATAACATTATCCGTGATTTGAATGAAAGTTGTTCGGTTATTTCCGAAATTCGCAATTCATATAAACCAAAAATTGAAGCGATGGCGGACGCTTTAAAAAATAATAAAGACATTTATTTCTTGGGGCGAGGATATGATTTTGATCTGTCTCTTGAAGCCTCGTTAAAATTAAAAGAAATTAGTTATATTCATTCGGAAGCGATTCCTGGTGGTGAATTAAAACACGGCCCTATCGCTCTTATAGAATCTGGTACGCCTATTATCGTTTTTGTCACCGACGATGTTACTGCTTCAAGCATGAGAAATAACATTCAAGAGATTAAAGCTCGGGGAGCGGAAGTATTTGTCGTTACAACTAAAAAACTCGCCCTACCTGGTGATTCTATTGTTGTTAGCGATTATCGTCGCTATTTATCGAGCGTGGCGATCTCTTCCGTTGCTTTCTATTTCGCCTACTACGTTTCTTTGAAAAAAGGACTCAATGTTGATAAACCTCGCAATTTAGCGAAAGCTGTTACTGTCGAATAATATATTATTATCCTGTATAATTGAAACGATAAGAAAGAGAGGACACTCTTATGGTCATTACGATTATCGCGGATGTATTGGGAAAACCAAATAATGGGACCACACTCGCCGCTTTAAATCTTATTAATTCTTTAAAAAGTAAAGGACATGATGTACGCGTTCTTTGCTGCGATAAAAACTACGCAAATCAAGAAGGGTATTTCATTATTCCTACCCTCAATTTTGGCATCTTTGAAGGCTATGTAAAAAAGAATGGTGTAGCTCTCGCCAAAGTCGATGAGAACATTCTTCAAAAGGCCGTTGAAGGAGCTGACATTGTCCATTCTATTTTGCCATTTTCAGTTGGACGAGCCGTGGCCCGATACTGCTTAAAACACAACATTCCATTTACCAGTGGATTCCACGCTCAAGCGGAAAATCTTAGCAACCATGTTTTCATGATGAATTTTCCTTTAGCTAACTCTGCTATTTATCGCAATTTTTGGTCACATTATTATTGCATGTGCGATGCTATACATTATCCTACTTCATTTATTCGCGATTATGTCCGTCGTTACATGAATGGACCTGTTCCATATGCGATTTCGAATGGTGTTGATACCTCTTTGTTTAACTTGTCAATTCGCAAAGAAAAACCGGAAGAATTTAAAGGCAAATTCCTCATCGTTATGTCTGGTCGTTATTCAACAGAGAAGAAACAAATTTTGCTTCTCAAAGCTGCTTTATTGAGCAAGCACAAAAAAGAACTGCAAATCGTTTTAGCCGGTAGTGGGCCCAAAGAGAAAAAACTTAAGAAATGGATTAATCATCACATGAAAGAAAATCCAGCAATTCTCAAGTCATACAAACACGAGGAAATTAATCAAATTCTTGGCTGCGCTGATTTGTATGTCCACACTTCTCTAATTGAGATAGAAGCCATTTCTTGTCTTGAAGCACTGTCTTGTGGGTTAGTTCCGGTCATATCAAATTCCCCCAGAAGCGCGACTAGTCGATTTGCCTTGAGGCCAGAATCTTCCTTCAACTATCGATCCGCTCGTGATTTAGCAAAAAAGATTGACTGGTGGATTGAACACCCTGAAGAAAAAGCTAAAGCCTCAGTTCAATATAGTAACTTTGCTAAGCAATTTGAAATTAATCTATGCATGGATCGAATGGAGCAAATGCTCATCGAGACATATCGAAGATTTGATGGTCAAAAGCCTTGGTTGAAAGCAAAACATAAACACGAGTAAACTGAAAATTAGGTGAAACAATTCACCTTTTTTCTTTGATTGAACCCTCTGTTTATTGATTAATCTTATCTTTTATTCTAGAATAAAATCCATGAATAAGAAATTTAGCATTCCTCTTATCCTTATTAACGTTTTTTCGCTTGTGGCTTGTGAGAATGAAGAAGTCATCTCCACTAATGAGGCCAAAACCATTTTAAATGGAATTTATGATGCTCAAAAAATGATTGATAACAATGCCTTGGCTTTTTCTTACGATTATGATGATTATCAATCCAATATCTCGACGAACGATGAAACAACTCAATCAATATCTGCTTTCATCAGCTGTCCTGATTATTATTTCTATTTCAAAAATGTTTCTAAAACAAACGATACATTAGCGGCTGACGATTTGGTCTACGCTTTTTTACGAGATGGAACCTTTTATATCGTATTTCAAGAATATAACGATGACGTTTATACTCGTGAATATGCAAAATACGATAATTTCGATTCCGATGATTCATTCATCTATTCTCTTTATGTGAATTATTACATTACTGCCTATAAAGGCACGGACTATAAAAACGATTTATTAAATGAACAAAATGGGTTATTAAGCGACTCATTCAACTTAAACTATGATTATGTCAACATTAAAACAACCTCCTCTTCTAGTGATTCACTGAGAATAAAATATCGGACCATTTCATCTTCAAAAGCTGAGAGAGTTGGTCAATATTATTGGAAAGACAACTTTCTTAAAGAGGTCAAGATCGAATACTCCGATGACGTGGAATATGATAAGACAACCATCAAGTTTGATGATGATATTAAATATCTATACCCTAATTTAAGCGACTATACACTCAATTCAAATAATTGATTGATAATATAGTGCATCTGTTTTGTCATCTACTCATCTCATGATATAATAAGACCATACTAAGGAGATTTAATATGGAATTAAAAGGTTCAAGAACTGAAAAAAACTTAGAGATTGCCTTCGCCGGAGAGTCCCAGGCAAGAAATAAGTACACTTACTACGCGAGTAAGGCCAAAAAGGAAGGCTATGAGCAAATCGCTGAGCTTTTCTTAGAAACCGCTGAAAACGAAAAAGAACACGCTAAACTTTGGTTTAAGTACCTCCATGGTGGTGATATACCAACAACCGCGGACAATTTAAAAGATGCGGCTGAAGGTGAACATTATGAGTGGACTGATATGTACAAACATATGGCGGAAGTCGCTAACGAAGAAGGTTTCCATGAGATTGGCGCTAAATTTGAATTAGTCGCTGCCATTGAAGCCAAACACGAAGAGAGATATCTAAAACTTCTTGAAAACGTTAAAGAAGGCAAAGTCTTTATCGCTCCTGATGTTGTGGTCTGGAAATGTCGTAATTGCGGTCATCTCCACATTGGAAAAGATGCCCCAGCCATTTGCCCAGCCTGCAATCACCCAATGAGTTATTTCGAACTCCGCGCTGTTAATTATTAATAGTTGGTTGTCTAAAATTGACTCCGCAAATAGTGTGGAGTCTTTTTTATTCCTTTTTTAAAAGAAATACCGAAAAAAAGAGTAGAAAAACCAAATATTGCCTTTTTTTAAAATTGGTCGCTTAAAAGGACTTGCAATTTTTTGTTTTTTCTTTAATAATATTTAAGCGCTTAGCAAGTGGACCATTGGTGTAGCGGTTAACATGTCTCCCTGTCACGGAGAAGATCACGGGTTCGATTCCCGTATGGTCCGCCAGCGCTTTAGTTGATGGTCTGGTAGCTCAGGTAGTAGAGCAGTAGACTGAAAATCTACGTGTCGGGAGTGCAAATCTCTCCTAGACCACCATGAAATTTACGGTATCAAAAATACCGTTTTTTAATAAAAAAGAGAGATATCTCAATCTCTCAGTTGCGCTTGTTAAACAGGTTCCATTTAGGGCATCGTTATTAACCAAATGAAGATGGGCTTTTGCAACGGAATTATAGCATTGCTCCCTTAAGATGCAAAAAAATGTTAAAAAAGAAGTTCGGGATCCGAAACTTAATTTGGCTTATTACATGAACTTCAACATTAAATTAAGATATAATTTACCAAGGCTCTGATATTTTTTACATCAATTGAATAAACAATCGGCAAAAATATATTTTTTTAATTAAAAAAGAAATATCATTTAATATTTTTTCGAACTGATCCAATCCAACAAAAGTATCCATTTTTTTGTATTAATAGTAGAGGAACATTTATTCTTCTAGAAAGGGAAAGTATGACTAAAAACAAACATCTGGCGAAACTTTTAGGTTTCATTCCAGCCATGGCTCTTCTTGTCTCGTGTAGCTTTGGCAGTACTTCAACAGATACGATAGTTGAAGATTTGACTTACGCCACGGTGAGCATAAACCCTAGTGTTGCATTAATGGTAAACGCTCAACAACAAATTCGAACTGCTTTCGCTCTTAACGGAGATGGCGAAATGGTAATGTTGCAATTAGATTTAGAGGGTAAAACATTGCAACATGGCGTGACAGAAATCGTTGATGAAACTATTGATTTAGACTTCATTAGTGGAGAAATGGTGGATCCTAACGTTGAAGTCGACGTTATCAGTAATCAAACTACCCTTCAAAGCCAAACACGAAAAGGCGATAACTCAGGTAATCCCGAAGGTCCAAATGCAGTAATTATTAGTTAACTATTGCTGTTAATCATTCATTACAAAGCTGATTCCGGTCAGCTTTTTTAAATAAAAACTACATCTATGATAATCCGCTGTTCAATCACAACACATGGCGATTCTCTATGTAGAAAAGAAAAGGATAATCTTGCTTTTTCTTGTTAAACAAGACTATTAACGATAAAATGGCAATATGGAAAAGAAAAACATCATCATAAAACCCAATAGTCGTTTTTTTGTCTTGAGAGATGCCCATTTGTTTGACTGGGAATTGTTGGAAGAAAAATCTACCGACGAAAAAGTTGAATTATTTTTGCAAAGGGACAATGAAACTAAGTATTACTCAGAATTGATTAAGATTGAAAAAAATTACTATAAAACATCATCTGTGCCAATGTGGTCATTGTTTGTATTAGCTGGATTAGCCTTTCTCTTTTTGACTCTTTATTTAGTGATGACTTTTGCGGCTCCTGATAGCGATGATCTTCTATGGTTTTTAGTAACTCTTTTGCCGGGCGTTCTATCCTCGGGTGTCCTAGGAGTTTTGGCCATTTTAAGAACTCGTCAATCCTTGAAATATACTTCTAATCGTGAAGAGAGATATAATTCATACTTAGGTAAGGTACAGGAATTGAAAAATGAAGAAGTACGAAACTAAAACTTGGAAGATTGTTAAAAAGAATCTCGAAAAAGAAATCGCTAATCGCGAACATTTCGGGTGGGAATTTGTATCCAACTCTTTGAATAATAATGGTACTTTTATTTATTTAGTCATGAAAAGAGACCGCAGCAATCCAAACTATCGCCGCCTTCGTTCTTTAAGCTTCCAATCTCGTGTTATCGGAACGACCTTTCCCTTCTCTTTTATTATATGGACCATCGTCGGATTGGCCTTCCTGATTCCTTGGCTTTTTTTACAAGTTTATAGCTACATGATTTTCCTCTTGATTATTGCTCTATTTTGCTTTTCTATCGCTCTTTTCATATTACTTATTTTCGTTTTCACTCGAAGCAAAAAGGGCGCATTGTTGAAAGAATTATATTGTGAAGGAGATGAATTGCTTGGCAAATTGAAGGTTAAGCCAATAGACAACAATATCATGAAACCCGGACCTGAAAGTTTTCACCTTAGAAAATTGATCATTTCCAAAAATAACGAAAAGAAAAGCAACTAGTTCTCCATTTGCTCAATAAGACTAATACTGACTGGAACTCTAACGGAACTTAGAATTTTTTCATATTCATTGACTTTATTAACAATAATTAGTAACAATTATAGATACTATTAATGAAGAATACTTCATTGGGAGGTAAACAATGCTTAAACTTGTTCATATCAACAAAGACTATCCCCTCAAGGATCAACCAACTGTACATGCTTTACAGGATGTTACGATTAATTTTCGCCGCAACGAATTTGTGGCAATCTTAGGTCCATCTGGATGTGGTAAAACCACATTATTAAATATTATTGGTGGTTTAGACCGCTACACCAATGGCGATCTTATCATCGAGGGAAGATCGACCAAACAATATAACGACCGCGATTGGGATACCTATCGAAACCATTCTGTTGGTTTTGTTTTCCAATCTTATAATCTTGTCAGTCACCTCACTGTTTTAGGCAATGTCGAATTGGCCTTGACTATCGGTGGATATAAAAAAGCGGAACGACGCAAAAAGGCCATGGATGCCATCGATAAAGTTGGACTCCACGGTTTATATAAAAAGATGCCTAATCAATTGAGTGGTGGTCAAATGCAAAGAGTGGCTATTGCCCGTGCTTTAGTAAATGATCCAGAAATTGTTTTAGCCGATGAACCAACTGGAGCTTTGGATAGCGAAACCTCATTGCAAATTGTCGATCTCTTGAAGGAGGTCGCAAGCGATCGTTTAGTTATAATGGTTACCCATAACCCTGAATTGGCTAATCGATACGCCGACCGCATTGTTCGTTTAAAAGATGGCGTTGTCACAAGTGATTCGCGCCCTTATTCCGATGAAGAAGAGATGCAAAGTGTAAGAAGCCATCGTGAGAGTTTCAAACCGAGAGTTCAATCAAAAATGTCCTTAGTGACTTCTTTTGGGCTATCCGCTCGTAATCTTTTGGCCAAGATGAAAAGGACTGCCTTAGTTTGTGTTGCTGGATCGATTGGCATTATTGGTGTATCCGCTGTTTTAGCGGTCTCCACTGGAGTCAAATCCTATATTCACGATATGCAAGACGATATGCTTTCCGGTAATCCGATTGCTGTTCAAAAGAGCTCTTTAGACTTCGCTAGTCTGATGTCTTCATTTAGCCAAACCGCGCAAGCTGAAGCAGTCGCTAAGGCATATGAAGATGGATATATTAACGTTGACTACATGATTGAGTATTTAACCGCGCAAAAAAATAATCTCGAAAGTTTTATGGTTAATAATGAGATTAATCAAGACTATATCGACTTTGTCGATGAAATGCCCAAAGAATATTATGCTGCGATGGAAAAAGACTATGGTATTAACTTTAAATTAAACATGTACACTGATGTAAATCTCACTGATTCCACGGGAAGTAGTGTCGGTGTTAATAAGACCCTTTCTCTTGAAGAGTTGGAATCGATGTATATCAAGATTGTTAAAAGTACTTCTTTTAGCGAATATGCGAGTGTGATTTCTTTATTGACCGATATTTTCTATTCTGCTCCTGATTCACCAGACTATATTCTCTCTCAATATGATTTGCTGGCTGGAGATATTGCCACTGGTGACGATGAAATGATGCTCGTCGTATCCAAAGATCGTGAAGTGACAGATATTTTCTTAGGACAATTGGGTTACTACACCCAAGATCAATTTGTCTCGTTAGTGAATAAGTATGCATATGATGGTTCTTTGAATCCGTTCCCTGAAGAAAATGTTCCTGAACGTTTTACCGAAGAGGAGTTGATGAATAAAGAATTCGTCTATGTTCCTTATTCTGAAGGATATACATTCACTCCTAACCCAGCAAATACCCAAGCAAGTATTGAGGCTAATTTCAAGAATAACGATGTCGTAGCCGATACTCCCTACTTTTATAATGGCGAAGCTAATAGCCTCCAAGATTTAAAATACCTCGGTGGTAAAACGATGAAGATATCTGGTATTTTAAGCGCCAAAAAGAATGTTCAATATGGATGTTTAGAAACCGGTTTTGTCGTTTCTCCGGCTTTTGAAAAGATGATTCTTGATGATGCGGAAGCAAGTGGCATCAATGATGTTCTTCAAAATTCATATAATCAAACCTATTCCAATGTTCCTGAAGAAATTGATGGAGTACCTTTAACTCCAGAAGAAAAAGTCCTATGGAAATCTTCTTATAGTCTTTCAGCCGTTTACAGTTATTCGTTTAATTACAAGCATTACAATGAAGAGACCGAAGAAATCGAAGTTCGTAATTCATCAATTTCTGAAAATATATCTTCCGCGATTACGATTGTCAATATGGATGGTCTATCTTTTGGAGGTGCCCTTGGTAATTTATTCGGTGGCTCTTATAGCATTGAAAATCAATTTGACACTGCAATTCGTTCAGTAGGCGGCAAGTCACTCGCTGCAGGAGTAAAGATATATCCCTATAACTTTGATAAAAAATACCTTGTCACTGATTATCTTGATAGATGGAATGGCGATGAAAATATTGTTCTAAGAGAGGGAACGAGTGAAGAAAAAACCATCTATTCCCACCAACGCGAAGAAATCACTTATTCCGATAGCCTTGAGATGATTATTTCTTTGATTAACACCATGATTAATATCGTCACAATCGCCTTGGTTTGTTTCACTTCTTTGTCCTTAGTTGTCTCGACGGTGATGATAGGCATAATTACATATGTTTCAGTTTTGGAGCGAGTTAAAGAAATTGGAGTTATTCGTTCACTGGGAGGGCGAAAAAACGATGTCAGTAATCTGTTTAATGCTGAGACCTTTATTGAGGGATTAGCATCAGGTTTATTTGGGGTCGCAGTCACCTATATACTTTGTATTATCATCAATATTGTCATTAATAACTTAACCAGTCTAGGCGCTTTGGTTATCTTGCCTTGGAATTATGCCTTAATCATCATTGGCGTATCAATCGTGTTGACATTAATTTCTGGCTTGATTCCTTCTCGGGTGGCCGCTCATAAAGACCCCGTCATTGCTTTGAGAACCGAATAGGAGGAAAATTAATCCATGTACGACATTATTGCCTTTATCGGTATCATATGTGCGATTATTGCTTTGGCAGTTACTTTCATCTTACGCGGGTTCAAAAAGCGCACTCTCGCCAATGTCTTTGAATTAGTGGCGATTCTTTTCCTTGTCATTTATTCCGCGAAATTTGCTTATTTGTTTGGCAGCATTATTAAATTAAATTTTGATGAATGGGCGGGTGTTTTATTCTTTGTATTCACCCTAGCTTTAGCTACTTATAAAGTAATTCACTTTGTTAGATATCGTTAATTTATGAAAAAAGTTGGCATCATATCTTTAGGGTGCGCGAAAAACCTTGTCGATAGCGAGAATATTTTAGGTTTGTTAGACCACGATAAATACCAAATCACTTCCAATATTGAAGAAGCTGATATTGTTTTTATCAACACTTGTGGCTTTATTGAAGCGAGCAAAAAAGAGTCGATTGAAACAATCTTTGACACGCTTTCTAACGATAAAAAAGTAGTGGTGACCGGTTGTTTAGTGGAACGCTACCACGATCAACTTAAGAAAGAAATCCCTGAAGTAAGTCTATTCATTCCTATTTCTCAATATCACCGTTTCAATGAACTATTAGAAGAAGTTGATTCTTCATCACCCAAAGAAAAGATTGGCTTGACCGATAAATATCGGATTCTTTCAACTGGACCGGTATCGGCCTATTTAAAGATTGGCGAAGGATGCTCTAATCGCTGCTCTTACTGCGCTATTCCTCTCATTCGTGGTGGGTTTATTTCTCGCCCTTATACCGACATAATCGATGAAGCTCATAAATTGGCCGAACAGGGAATTAAAGAGATTGTTGTTTTGCAACAAGACACCACAAAATACGGAGTTGACTTGAACACTAAGGATGACATCGTTTCTCTATTAAAGGGATTGTTAGAAATCAAAGAATTTGAATATATTCGCTTACTCTATTTATATCCTGATGAAATCACCGATGAATTGGTTGATTTAATCGCTGATGAGCCACGCCTTACTCCCTATTTTGATATTCCGATTCAACATAGTGAAGACAAAATTCTTAAAGCGATGAATCGCCGCGGGAACAAGAGTGACTTAATTACTCTATTTCAAAAAATACGTCACAAAGTCCCTCACGCTATTCTTAGAACGACAGTGATGGTGGGCTTTCCTGGCGAAACAGAAGAAGATTTCAAAGGGTTAGTATCTTTTATCAAAGAGATAGAATTCGATCATTTAGGAGCCTTTGCGTATTCTCGAGAGGAAGATACACCAGCCTTCCATTTCCCTCATCAGGTTGATGAAAAAGTTAAAAAGCAACGCCTCGATAAAATCATGAAGATTCAACAGCCGATTTCCTATCGAAAAAACAAAGACCACATCAATGAAGTGATGGAAGGATTAATCGTGGGGAAAGAAAAGGAAAACTATCTTTTTCGCAGCTATTGGAATGCTCCTGATGATGTTGACGGAAAAATATTCGTTAAAAGTGATAAAGCGTTAAGCCTAGGAGACAAAATCAGAGTAAAAATCACTGAAGCTTTTGTCTATGATTTGATGGGAGAAGCCATCTAATCATCGATCGCGATTGATTGGTTGCCTCCTATCAAATAAAATGTTAATGATTTTAAACGAAATATTATCTATAAAAACTTATGGTGCGTTATAAAACTGGACTTAAATTTATTTATCCTGACCAAATTCATGGCCATATGATTGACCCTGAACAAGTTAGAGAAACCCCTCTTAATGGGGATTATCCTTTTTACCAGAAATCGAAATGGTTTCGCTTTTGGCAAAACATGCTTAACATCCTCTTTGTGATAGTGGCAATGCCACTATGTATCATTCGTTATGGTTTAAAAGTAAAAGGTCGCAAAAATCTTCGAGTTTATGCTAAAGAATTGAAAAATGGCTACATCACGACTTGCAACCATGTTTTTGACTGGGATTATCTATGTGTCAGAACAGCAATGGCGCCGCGACGCAGTTACTTCCTGGCTTGGATTCGCAATCACAATTCCAAACTAGGCAAATTAATGAGAGTGACGGGATCAATTCCTATTCCTTGTCTTTATGAAGGAATGAAAAAGTTTAATCGTGACATTAAAGATTTATTTGTTGATAAACGATGGCTTCATGTCTATCCTGAAGCTTCAATGTGGTACTACGAAGAAGATATTCGTCCTTTTAAAAATGGCACTTTCTCAATCGCTTACGATAATAAAGTTCCAGTGATACCTCTAGCGATATCTTATCGGCCAGCAAAGGGTGTTTTTAAATTATGGAAAAAGCATGGTTATCCTTGCATTACGATTACGATCGGCAAACCTGAAAGGGCAAACTACTCTTTAGAACGACGTAATAGCATTTTCGAACTCAATCATCGTATCCACGGCCTTTCGCTTAAAATGAAAGAGCAGGCCACCCCTCTCATTAGTGAAGATAGGCAAGAACAGATTATGGCCAAATCGCGCGCATAATGCGAATAAAGAAAAATTATCAGTAAATATACTTGTTAAGCAAAAACGTATTATTGTATAATACTTCTCGACGCCCCCTTAGTTCAGCGGTAGAACGGAGCAATGGTAATGCTCAAATGCTAGTCCGACTCTGGCAGGGGGCACCATGAATTAAATAACCCCCTTTAGGAGGTTTTCTTTATATATAATGGCATTTGAGCACAAATTGAGCACAATAGTTTTAAAGGAACAAATCCAATAATATATCAGAATCATTATCTCGTTTGATGTGATAATGATGTCTAATGTTTCTTTTTTGCTTCTGCGACATAATAACCATCTTCATAACGCATATCCATATTGTTTCCTCTTTGCTCGTTATAGATAAACATATGCATTATTTCGACATCAAAATTATTGATATGGTAAATGATATTAATGCAAATTGACCTTTTTAATTTGTGATGGGGGAATTATGTTGGGCTTGATGATGCTCTCTTTACAAGACCATTTTTCTTGATATATGTTACAATTTGAACAGAAGAAATATGGTCATCAGAATCACCTATCAAATTAGGATTTAAAGGAGAAGGACAATGAAATTTAAAGAACTAAAAGTCGAAGATTTAAACATTAATCCATGCTTAATGATTGGCAAAGAGTGGATGTTGATTAGCGCGGGCACTGAAAAGTCATATAATTCCATGACGGCATCCTGGGGACATATTGGGGCATTATGGGGCAAACATGTCGATGGTAGACCAACGGTCGAAATCTTTGTCAGACCATCCAGATATACGAATAATTTTATTGATAATAACGAATGTTTCTCCTTGTCGTTCTTTAAAAAAGAGTATCAAAAGGATCTCACATATATAGGCAGTCATTCTGGCAGAGATGAAAATAAAATCTCTAAAACTAAGTTGACCACTATTTTTATAGATAATGTGCCAGCTTTTGAAGAAGCAAAGATGATCATCATCGCTAGGAAACTTTACAAAGGTAAAATTGAAAAAGAAGGTTTCATTGACAAGTCAATCATCAAGGCTTTTTATGACACCGATAGTGGACACGCCTATAACAATGACTGTTATCACAATGTCTATATTGGTGAAATATTAAAAATACTAATTCAAGAATAAAAAATGGTTGAGCAAATATTTGATAAATAAACCCCGCAATGGCGATTGGTAGCGTTTTCTTAGACATAAATAATAAAGGAACTATTTAAATACCGAATTTGAGTATATTGTTGTAATAACTTTTTTAGTTGTTGCTATATTTTAGTTATAGGTTATTTAAAGAAAGGAATTATTCCATGGATAAAGAAAAACTCTTTAAACTACGACGCTTCAATCTGATTATGGGCGGTTTGCACTTTCTTCAAGGCATTATCATGCTCATACTTGCCACCACAGTCATTCAAAAAATCAGCGAATTCCAGCCGATGATCACTTAACTTTTCATTTCTTACAACCCTCTTACTCAATCTCTTGAAGTGACAATGAAAGACTTGTTCACTTTGCCATTCGGCATCCTGGTCGCTTCATTCCTGCTCATTTCGGCGATAGCCCATGGACTTGTTTCAATTCCAAAAAAATTGAATGATGAGTACAATTCTGATTTATCCAAGGGAATTAATAAATTCCGCTGGTTTGAGTATGCTCTCAGCTCCTCAATTATGATCGTGCTTATTGCTACCTTATTTGGGGTTCGTGACATCGCCTCTTTAATATTAATTTTGTTGTCAACGCGACGATGAATTTATTCGGTCTTGGGATGGAACAGTTGGCTTCTAAGCGCAAAGAAGGCGAAAAGTTAAATTGGGGTCCCTTTATTTCTGGCTCTCTCGCTGGTATCACTCCGTGGATTGTGATCATTATTTATATGTCTGGAGCTTCTGATCTCAGTTCAGTACCTTGGTTTGTATGGGCAATTGTCGGTGCCTATTTTGTGGCTTTTAACACGTTCCCCATCAATATGATTCTTCAATACCTTAAGGTAGGCAAATGGAAAGACTATCTCTATGGTGAACGCGTTTATATAATTCTTAGTCTCGTTGCTAAAAAATTCTCGCTTGGTTGGTTTTGTTCGACGCCATGCAACCATAATCTTTTGTACTAAATATTATTTTTAATGCATACCATCTAATTCTTTGCTAAATTAATAATTAGAAGTATAAAATCATAAAAGGAGGAAATTTATATGATTAATGAATTTGGGTTGAGCTATGTTGTTCATCTTCTTCTCTTCATCTTTCTCGCTGGACTTTGGGGTGGCATTATCCGCATTGTTCGTGGGAAAAAACTAATTGGAGTTCTTTATATCCTAACTGGTGGTTTCTTCTTAGTTGGTTGGATCATCGACTTAGTCAGCATGATCACCAAAAAGAACCTTTCCACTCTTTTCTAAGGATTTAATTCGTTAAAAGCACATGGTCATGGTTACATGTGCTTTTTTAATGTAAGAAATAATTAAAACATTTTGTTAAGCATTACTTGCCATAAAATATTATAAATAAGATATATTGTTAAAAAAGGTGGTAGTTTATGAACATTTATCAAATCGCTGTTGAAGATACTCAGGGCAAAGCTGTCGTCTTAGAAAAATACCGAGGGAAAGTGCTTTTAATAGTCAACACGGCCACTAAGTGCATTTTTACCCCTCAGTATGAACTTTTACAAAATATTTATGATGCGTATAAAGAACGAGGTTTTGAAATATTAGATTTTCCTTGCAACCAGTTCATGCATCAAGCTCCTGGAAGTGAAGAAGACATCAGAAAGTTTTGTAGCGAGAAATATTTTACAACTTTTGATCGCTTTGCAAAAACCTCTGTCAATGGTCCTGATGAAAACCTTCTATACACCTATTTAAAAAGAATCAAAGGCGGACTCTTCTCTTCAAGAATTAAATGGAATTTCACAAAATTCCTCGTCGATCGTCAAGGCAATGTCATCAAAAGATTTGGTCCGAATGTCAAACTGACACGGATCACTAAATACATTGAAAAATTGCTTTAGAAATGAAGAAAGGATTAAAAGAGTAACCTTATGTTCCTAGCATGGAAAGAAATTAAACACTCGAAAGCTAAATTCGGCTTAATCATCTCAGTCGTGGTTCTCGTTAGTTACCTCGTCTATTTTCTAACTTCTCTAGCCTATGGATTAGCCTCTTCTTACACGAATGGAATTAACAAGTGGAAGGCGGATGAGATTGTCTTAACTGTCGATTCTAATAACAATGTCATGATGTCATTTATGGGTATTGATGATTACAATTCTATCGATGTTCCAGAAGGCGAAAAAGCCAAACTTGGTTTATTCCCTGCAGTCATTAAAGACGCTGACCCATTAAACACTAAGGATACCCGTCAAGAAATCTATGTCTTTGGTATCGAAAATAATTCCTTTATTGCTCCTAAAGAAGTACCATCTGTTGGCTTATTGAATAACGAAATTGTCGCTGATAGTTCTTTAAAAGATCTCGGCTATGTCATTAACGATTATGTCTCGGTAGCGGGCACCACTTTAGAATGGAAAATAGTCGCCTTTACCGATAAAGCAACATATCAAACTGCTCCTATTCTATACGCTAATTTAGATACCTGGAAAGAGCTCCGCTATGCTTCAATCCCATTTGAAGTTTTTAGCGCAGTGGTAGTGAAAGGTTCGGTCTCAACAAGCGCAGAAACACTGCAAATCTACTCTATTTCGCAGTTTATTAATAATTTACCAGGCTATAACGCCCAAGTGGCAACCTTCAGTATTATGATTGGTTTTCTCATCGTCATTGTCGCTTTTGTCCTCGGCATATTTATCTATGTTTTAACCATTCAAAAGACAAGCATGTTTGGAGTAATGAAAGCTCAAGGTATCTCCAATCTGTTTATTGGTAATTCCGTGGTCTCACAAACCATTATTATCACAGGGATTGGAATCGTCATCGGATTGGCCTTGACTTTGATTTCTGGATTCTTTCTTGGAGGTTTTGTTCCCTTTGCCATTAATCCATTATTCTATGTTGGAATTACAATAGCCTTCATTTTATTCTCCGTTTTAGGTGGCTTGTTCTCCGTAAAAGCGGTTCTAAAAATCGACCCGCTTCGAGCGATTGGTTAGGAGGATTATTTATGTCAAAATTAATTGAGATGATCAATATCACAAAAGACTTCATCCAAGGCGATGATGTTATTCACGCTTTAAAGGAAACCAACTTCTCGGCAGAAGAAGGCGAGTTAATCGCCATCATCGGTCCTTCAGGGTCTGGCAAATCCACATTTCTCACCATTCTCGGCGGTCTACAAACACCAACCACTGGTCAAGTTTTAATCGGCGGGAAGCCATTTAGTAAATTGACGATTAAGGAACGCTCCAAAGTACGCTTTGATAAGATTGGTTTCATCTTGCAAGCCGCGAACTTGATTCCCTTTCTGTCGATTAATGATCAAATGTATCTTCATGATCGAATTAAAAGATGTAAACCCAATCACGAAAGATTAAATGAACTATACACGAAATTGGATATTAAAAAATTACAGAAAAAGTTTCCTAATGAATTATCTGGGGGAGAAAGGCAAAGAGTGGCTATCGCTAAAGCTTTATATCACGATCCCGTTGTCATCTTAGCTGATGAACCAACCGCGGCATTGGACACAACAAGAGCTTTTGAAGTAATTAAACTCCTAGCAAAACAAACCAAAGAGCAAAAGAAAGCGACCATCATGGTGACTCACGATGAACGTCTAACTGAGTATTGCGATAAAGTCTACGTCATTGTCGATGGCGTGATGAGTCGAAGAAAATAATTTAAATTAAAAAAGACATTCGAATTGCTGGATGTCTTTTCATTATGTAATTGTCTTAAGCCGTAGCTGTGGGAGGATTGATGATATTGTCTTTGTTTTTTGGAACAAGAAGAGCCTTGTAAGTCAAATCCATCAAGATAGCACCTAAAGGTGCGAATATTAGAATCGATAAAACCGATATATTCAATACTTCTGTAGCGTATTCTGGAACGATTCCATTCATGCCGATAAGTGTTCCCCCAATGGCGGCTTGAACGGTAGCCTTGGGTATCTCGGATATTGCGACGAATAACTTTTCTTTAAAAGTCAATGGAGTCTTGATTAGGCAGAGGAATGTACTTCCTAAACGGAAAGCCATCGCGATTAATAGGACAGCGATATAAAGCCAGACAGAATTTCCTAAGGAATCAAGTTTCACTGAAGTGCCAACGAAAACAAACAAGAACATTTCAGAGAAGACCCATATCTTATCAAATTTAGTCGTCAATCGATGAGCGACAGCTGGACGTTGGGCGAAGACGACAATGCCCATCGAAATTACTCCTAGGAAGCTCGATAGAGAAACTGGGGTAGAATCGAGGACACCCTCGACATAAAGGAAAAGGACAGATAGTCCAATTAAAATAATTATTTTATAAGTGTCACGAATGTGTATTTTTTTAAAGAGCAAAGAGCAGAGAAAACCAAGAATAATTCCTGCGCCGACTCCAAATATTAAACTGGTGGGAATCTTGATTAAAGTCATGGGATCAAAATTAGTTCCTGATCCGTGAGCTAACATATTGACAAGAGCCATGAAGATGACGATGCAGTAGACATCATCCGCGCTACTACCAGCGATAATCATTTGAGGAACGCTATTTTTTGTGCCGATATTTTTGTCAATTAAATTAGCCATTCTCACGACGACAACAGCAGGGCTAACTGCTCCTAAAACTGTGCCAATGATTAGCGATTCAACTAATGTGAGGCCGAGCATCAACGGACCGACAATAGCCATGGCGATGATTTCAAAAGTAGCAGGGATAAAACAAAGCAAAATGGCAGGGCGACCGACTCTCTTCAAATCATTAAAATTAAGGGAGAGTCCAGCTTTTAATAGAATAATAACCAAAGCAATATTGCGAATTTCACTGGAAATAGCACTTAGATGAGAGTCCATCAATCCCCAAGATTGCATTGCAATTCCAAGAATCAAAAAACCAATGAGGGAGGGGATGCGAATCTTAGGAAAAATAATCGATATTAGAACGCCAACTAAAAATATGATACTTAGACTTACAAAAAACATATTTTTGCCTCCTTCTTGAGTCACTTATAAGAAATATGTAGACATCGTCAGTTTGCATTTAGCAAGCGGTTTTCTTTTGAAGGAAGATGTCATTTCCACTAATGAATATAGCACTCTTCATACGATAATGAAGTTTTTTTTAAATCTTTTAATACAGTTAATAAATTAATATGCACGTTTGATATTATTAAGCTGTGAATAGGTCATCTCTTTATCACTTGGTAAGCCACAATATTGTTTGTATAATAATAAAAGCAAGAGGAGGACTTAATATGGATAAATATGTTTGCACTGTCTGTGGATTTATCTACGATGAAAAAGAAGGGTATCCAGAAGCTGGTATTAAGCCAGGAACAAGATGGGAAGACATCCCAGAAGATTTCATTTGCCCTATCTGCGGCGCCGGTAAGAGCGACTTCGTTAGACAATAAGCCAATAGAACCGCTTACCCAATGATAAAATGATTGGACAAATCATCTTATCTTTAAGCGGTTTTTTATATACATTTTTTTATTCATCATTATTTGCTACAATTTCTTCATGGACAAAAAAATAATTACCTTAGCTAATCGCAGGATATCAAGTGTTTTTCCACTGATATTTTTCATGCTATTTTATGGAATTATATTAATTACTAGTATTGGCTTAATTCTATTCCTAATTATAAATTTTACACCTGACTATAGTTACTACCTTCTTATTCTCTTTTCAATAATTTTTGGCGGAGTAGCGGGTTATCTCTTATTTGACACGATTTTTTTCGCTAAGAAGATAAAGGCCAATAATGTACTCGACCAATCTTGTTTAGAACTAGACATAGATAAACAACATATCATTGTTTATGGTCTCAATGGGGTGTATCAAATTCCTTTGAACAATGTTGTTAAATTTACTGGAGATGTTTTCTTCTTTCACTCCTTATTGAGTCTCACTTATATCAACAAAAATCGCCGAAAACAATCCATTGAAATTGGCATTGTGAATCACGTCTTTAAAACTAAAAAAGAGATTAAATCAATTTTAATTTCCTATAAGAGATAGGGGTATACTATTTATATGGATAAAAACGATTATTTTATTAAACTGTATAATCAGCTCGATAATTTGCTTGTTAGTTATTACAAAATGCGAGATCGAAACACGTCTTTAATCATGCGCTACGCGCAAGATTTGCAGCGCTCTGCCTATAAACAAACCTACGAGAGAGGTAGAAAACTTAACCTCATCCGTGTTATCAGAAATATGATGGTTCACGACCTCGACATGAATGTGGACAGACTAGTGGAAATAACTCCCGATTTGATTGAATTTTTAGAAAAGGAAATCTCCCTTTTATCGCACCCTCAAACAGCTTTTGACATCGCCACTAAAACTAATGCTTTATTTTCTGTCTCTCCGATGGATTTAATCCATGAAAAAATATCAATTATGCTTCAGCGAGGAAACTTACAAGTTCCAGTCCTTGATGAAAAACTCAAGGTGGTGGGAGTCTTTTCTCCTAACACTCTTCTCCTTTACTTAAGCGAGCATCCTGGCTACAAAAAAGATTTGCGAATCGCTCAATTAATGGACTATATCTCTCTTTCAAAACACGTTAGTGAATATTACGAATTTGTTGAAAAAGGTTTTCCAAGTGAACAAGTAGCCGATCTCTTTGATCAATACTATAAAAAGGGCAAGAAACTAGTCATGGTCTTTGTCACTGAACATGGTAAAGAGAATGAATCTTTGCTTGGTTTAATCACTCCTTATGATGTCGTAAATCTCGAAAAAAAATAGATTTTTTCCTCATTCAATCATTATTTTTCTATTGCGAAATGAATCTTGCATATCATAGACTAAATCAAAGGACATAAAAATATGAAAAAATATTATTCAGTCATCAAACAAAACATGATGGAATTTTTGAAATTTAAAAATTACCATCAAATGCACATCGCTTTGGCTATCTTTTCTTTCATTGTCATGCTGCCATTTATTATTGGAGCTTTTGTTATCTTTGGATTGTTATCCGTAGTATATTTCTCCTTCTATTTAATGGGGTTACCCGCTGAATTTTTGCTATCATTTATTAGGCAAGAAGGCAAGGATGTTAAACACGCCACTCAGACCGTAATCTACATTATTGGATTCCCAATCATATTCCTATGGTATGTTTACATGTCTCTTTCAATCTTCCTTATCTATGTCGGAAACATCTTCTTTGAAATCAACCGATACTATGGTTCTCTAGCCGGAGTTCCTTTCAAAGCCAACCTTGGCAAAGCAGCCGAAGCACTTAATGAGAACGCTCCAGTTGAACAATCGGATGAAAAAAGACATTTCGTTTCTGAACCTCTCATTCTTGTAATTGTAAATGCCGCTCTTTATTTCATTGGTTCGTTAGCTTTTGTGCTACTTTTATACGCCTTTGGAAATCAGGTTTTAGCATATAACTTGCTTGGTATCTTCTACATGTTGCCTACGATTTTCACACTTATCTTTGTTCCTTTAGCTTTTGGAAGAAAAAAACAGATAAAAGAAAAGAAAAAAGTGTCTCAAAAATAATTAGTCCAGAATCTTTCGAAATAAAACTATTTTGGTAAATAATACGAATGCAAATTTTATTTTTTT
>CAYFSI010000010.1:28376-31576 GCA_964345825.1 uncultured Staphylococcaceae bacterium
TCTTTCGAAATAAAACTATTTTGGTAAATAATACGAATGCAAATTTTATTTTTTTTACTTTAAAATGGTTTCTTAATTTTTTATTGAAATTTGCGAAGTATGAACTATGTTCATTAATTTCTTGCTATTTAACCTAAAAATAAGTAAATATAAAAGATAATATTTTTCAGAAATAGATCCGGGGGGTATATTATGAAACCAATCATTAAAAAGATTGTGGCATTTGCTGCCATAATTCCAATTTCAGTAGGCATAGGCTTAACCGCCATAAATGGTGATGTTTCGCAAGAAGCACAAGCCGCTACAACATACGAAAAATTAACTGCGAGCGGATTCAGCATTGACTCGAATGCTCAATATGTTCTTGGTATCGATGGAACTGGTTTTCATTATGCTGGTTCATCTAGCTGGGGCTTAACCGCTCTACCATCTGCTCAAACCCCCTTATATTACACTTTGACCCTCGTTGATGCTGGAGCAAAAACTTTTACCGCTCGAACAGTCATTGGCTCGACAACCTATTATTTGACTATTCCGACAACTAACACTTTTACAATGTCTTCCTCTAGCACCACAATTCGAATTGCTACATCTCAATCAGACCCTGATGCCGTTTCACACATTAGTATTGCGAATAGGCACATTAGAAGGAATGGGACTAGTGGTCTCAGGAGTTACGCTACTTCAACTGGATCAGCTGCTTATTTTACAAAGTCGTTACTGACAAGGTTTTATCTAGCATTTCTGTTTCTGGCTCTCCAACCAAGACGGCTTATTATGACAGCGAAAGCTTTGACCCAACCGGTCTCACCATTACAGCCAACTATGCTGATAGTAGTACCGCCGATGTCACATCTAGCTGTACATATACTCCTACTCCTTTAACTCAAGGAACTACTTCTGTAACAGTCAGTTATGTTGAAGGTGGCGTTACTAAAACAACCGCCATCAGTGGTATTACAGTTGGTGTTGCCTTAGCCGAAACTGTGGTTAAATTTGGAACCGGTGCCGAAGATAATAGTTGGACTGAAAGTTCACAAAATATTGGAAAAGATTATATTGGTCTTGCTTCAACAAGCCATTATGTCTCTACCTCAGCTGGAACTTTATTTGGCATTAACCAAGTTCTTGATTCATCAATCTCGGTACAATTTAAAGTTGGTACCTATGGCACTTGGCCAGACTTACCAGAAATGCCAACCATAACAGTAGCTTTATTGAATTCAAGTGATGTTGTATTGGCATCCAATACAGGAAGCCCAACCTTGACAAAATCAGCTGAAAGCTATGCTCAAGGTATGACCATCTCGGTTACTAAGCCAGCTAATCCTGCTGCTATTGCCAGCATTAAAATTTTGTATCTAGTGTTGGATCAATGACAACTACTGGAACTTATATGCGCCTTCAAGAATTAACACTCTCATTCTCTACCGCTACAGTGGTGGGCAAAACACTATCCTCAATTGCTGTTGCAACTCAACCAACGGATAAATCATATTACAACGGAGAATCATTTGATCCTTCTGGAATGGTTATTACTGCCACCTATAGTGATAGTAGTACCGCCGATGTCACATCTAGCTGTACATATACTCCTTCTCCTTTAACAACAGGAACAACTTCTGTCCTTGCAACATATGTTGAAGGTGAAGAAACAAAAAAGGCTTCCATTGATGGAATTACTGTTGAAGACAGAACACTAAACAGCATTTCCATTAAGACTTCTACCTCTAAAGTTTCATTTTCATTAGGTGAGCTATTCGCCTATCCTTGTTTGGTGGTTAACGCTAACTGGAATAGTGGAACTCTCGAATTGACCAACGAATTCACTGTGACAGGTGTCGATACATTAAAATTAGGTGTTCAAACTGCCACAATCTCTTATTTAGAAAAAACCGCAACTTATTCTGTTAATGTCACTAACCAAAACGCCAATGTTGGTGAAGTAGCAGTCATTAACGAATTATTTATCTCAGAATACTATGAAGGCGCTTCCAACGATAAATACATCGAAATCTATAATGGAACTTCTTCTGCGATTGATCTTGCTACATCTAATTATCGCATTAAGATTGATGCCAATGGTAAAGGTACTTGGGCAGCGAGCAATATTGCTTTAACGGGAATAATCCCCGCTTATGGCACTTATATTCTAGCTCACTCAAGCGCGAACGCTTCTATTCTCGCCCTTGCTAATCAAACAAGTGGAAGTGTCACTCACAATGGTGACGACTCTGTTGGTTTATTCAAAGGCGAAACACTTATTGATCTGTTTGGAGTTTTAGGCACTGATCCTGGCACTGGTTGGAAAATAGGTGAAATCACTAATGCAACTGTTGACCATGTCATTGTTCGAAAATCTTCAGTTATAGCTCCAGTTTCTACTTGGAACACCGCTGAATGGGATGTATATGCAAACAGTCTTGATTATTGCGGTTCTCATAGTGTTGATTCAGGCGATGTTACTAGTTTGCAACAAGCGACTGCGTTTGCTAACTATGTCATGACCGATATTGGTCTCAATGCCCAAGGATCATGTTCAAGTGTCCTTCAAGCATTATTAACCGAATACAATTACATGAATGAAGAATCAATTCTCGAATTCGAAACTGCTCCAGAAGAGTTGTTCGTTAATGCTCGTGCTCGCATTGCTTATTTACAAGCATGGGTAGACGCAAATAATCCTCAAGGACTATCAGCAGCCATTCAAGAATCATCATATTCTTCGACTATCATTCTAGTTGCCTCTTTAGGTTTAGGAACAGTATTCGCATATTTCTTCTTTAAGAAAAAGAAAGCTATTTAATACCGATAAAATTCATCATAAAGTTAGAAAACATCAATATTTTATTATTAGGTTCTCCCAAAAAGAGAGCCTTTTCTTTATCTCATTACATATTCGCTCGTGCGAAAAACATTGTATCTTTTTATTAATTTATGCTGTAATAATCGTGTGATATCGGAAATTAATAGTGGCTGTTTGGAGTTCGAATCCTTTCGGCAATAATCTAATTCGGTGGATTTTCACGATTAATTTCTTAGCACGATTCTTAAACTGTTTAAATGATGCATATTTTGTGCTTTGATAACTGACATAAATTTTTTAAAAAATATTACTTCCCAAATTAAATCAAAAAATATATACTTCTGAATTTTACAGATTGGAAATTAAAATTTTAAATAAAGTCCTGATTAAATCA
>CAYFSI010000011.1:0-31266 GCA_964345825.1 uncultured Staphylococcaceae bacterium
TAGACACTTTCATGGTGTTGATATTCAAGGCGATCAACGGCGAAATCATTCCAAGACAATAAAGTAGAGAGATTGCCAATCGCATAAGGAGCAACATTAGTGACATAAGAGACATATTCTTCTTGAATTGTAAGGGGTTGATAGGCAGGGTTTTCTGAAACAGAATACATCACTCCCATATAGAATATGGCGCGAGCAAGTCTTCCTTTATCATAATCACCTGGTTCAAAGTTTTTATCGTCATAGGTGTAATCGCCAGTTACTGGACCAGTGCCATAGAATTCACTTTCAGTATTAGCGATGCCAAAATACTTATTTCCGCGAGAACCATTTCCATTCGAGGATGAAGCGAATAGATTATGGAAGTCTGTCGCTCTTCCTAACGTTCCTGTCGCCTCACTAGTTAATTTTCCAGTCATCAAAGATGCCGCGAAAGCGTGCTCTCTTTGCCAACCATTTCCTGAAGAATAAGTATCCGTTTTATCTTGATTAGTTGTGTCGTAAACGACATCAACTTTTTCGAAATCATCGAGAGCTTGATCAGCGAATTGATTGGTTTCCCAGTTTGTGGGGGAGGCATAAGGAATGGCGTTATAGCCTGTATGAAGAATTGTATATAATTTGTTCTTTAAGTCTTCGCCGTTTTCCCAAGTATTAATACCATCATAATAGTCATTATAAAAGTCAGTACCATAGGTAAGAGTGCCGTCATCAAAGGCAACTTCAAAAGAAGTTAAGGTGCTAGATGATAGAGAAAGTTTCTCTGGAGCAACGATTGATATTGTATAAATGCCATCGGTTACAGCACAGGCATTTCCTTCCAAATTGGTTAAAATACCTTCTGTATCAGAGGTGATAGAAGAGAAATCCCATGTATATTTGTCGGCCCCATTAGCTTGAATTTTGAATACATTTCCAGCATCAGCTTCAATTGATACTTCCCAAACATCTTCAGCGTTTTTAACTAAAGGGACTTCGGTTGTCCAGTTATTAGAAGCCGGAAAAGTTCCAATTACGCCTAAAGAAGTGAGATTTTCAACCTCTTCATGATAACCCCCATCACAAGCGGAAAGACTTAGCGCAATTAATGGAAATATTAATAAATTTGAAATCTTTTTCATGTGTTCTCCTATGTCGCGTTCATTATCGCACATAAACGCGCAATAAAAAAGGGCAATTTAAAGCCCTTTTTCGTATATATTTTCTTTTAAATTTAGTCTTTTAAGAAACTTGGTAAGATATCATCATCGATGTTAAGAGCTTCAGCTTTGCTCTCTTTATCTTTTTTAGTTTCATCTTCATCATCATTATTGGCAACGAGAATCGCATTGCCATTTTCCCCTCGAGAAAGAGGAGTAACTGGTTGAGGGACAGAGAAGTTGACTTCATCTTCAAAATCGCTAGCGATGACACTGACGAGAATTTCATCATTCAATTGATCGTTGATGGCGACGCCGAATTTGACATCAATATCATGCCCTGATGCGTCAATCAGTAGGTTAACTGTCTCTTGGGCATCAAATAACGAAACGTTTCTGCCACAGGTAACAGCAACAATGGCTCGTTGAGCTCCATGAATGGAGGCTTCGAGTAATGGAGAGTTAATCGCATTGCTCGCAGCTTCTTTAGCGCGATTAGCCCCAGTTCCCATACCAAATCCGATTAAAGCAAGTCCAGAATTCTTTAAAGTATTGCTAACATCAGCGAAATCGAGATTAATCACGGCAGGTAATAAAATTAAGTTAACAATTGTTTTAACTGATTGAGCCAAGACTTTATCGCTATCCGAGAAAGCTTCACTGATTGGCGAGTTTCCTGCCGTCATGAGCAATTTGTCATTGCTGACAACGATGATAGAATCGACACAAGTCTTGAGTTTATTAAGTCCATCAATGGAATGAACAATACGTTTCTTTCCCTCAAAAGTGAATGGACGTGTGACAATGGCGATGACTAAAGCGCCAGCATCTTTGGCAATACGAGCGATAACAGGAGCCGCTCCAGTTCCGGTGCCACCTCCCATACCAGCCGCCACAAACACCATGTTGGCGTTGCCAACAATTTGTTTAATATCTTCAGCACTGGCTTCAGCAGCTTTCTCACCAATTTCGGGTTCTCCACCCGCTCCTAAGCCACCAGTGATTTCTTGTCCTAAGATGATACGATGGCTACTTTTGCTCGTTGAAAGGGCTTGCTTATCAGTATTAGCCACCCAAAATTCGACGTTATTAATCTCTTCATCAATCATGCGATTAACCGCGTTGTTTCCGGCTCCGCCTACGCCAATGACGACGATCTTAGCCGCTGGTTCGAAATTGTCTAAGTCATAGTTTTCCATAGAATTTCTCCTTTATTTTACCGGATCGCGGGTCACTTGACCGAATCGCGGATGGTTTTCATCATATACGGAAGGAATCTGGGCATTGGCGAGTATCATACCCAAACAATTTGTAAAAGTGGGGTTTCTTGCTCCAAAGGAGCGAGGTGATATCACTTTGACCGTATCACTTGGCACTTTTGGAGTAATATAATCTACTAAGCCATTTAGTTTAGCCCCTCCACCAACTAGTATCATTGGCAAAGTCTTATAAGCCGTTCCATAATCGCTTAATAAATCATCAATTGCGGAGTTGAGTTGTTTTACGAATACTTCCAGTTCGGATTTAATCAAGGTATTGAATTCTTCGCGATGATGTTTGATTTCGTGACCTTCGCCATCATCAGTTTTGCATACTGGAGCGCGGAAGTTCATCTCGCGTTTATCGATACCATAGAGGATTTTGTATTTTTCAGCATCGGCTTCGTTAATATTGAAGGCTTCGATGATTCTTTCAGTAACATGGTCTCCACCCCATTCAAAGGTGCGGGAAGCATAAAGGGTTTTATTTCCAATCAATGACACAGAGGTAATATCGGAACCGATATCAACCAAAATGTAATCGTTAGGAATATCACTATATGAAGCGAGGAGCTTGGCTGCCGCAAAAGGAGCGATTACTAATCGTTTGACATTAATCTCTCCGGAATTTAATGCGGTTTGATAGGCATTAGGTATTTTGTTTGGCAGAGTGTGAACTTTTGCCACCATGCTAAGTGTGCCAGAAGATATTCCAATCGGAGGAAGCGTAAAAGAGCGACCTTGATCAAGAATATAGGTTTCTGGAATCACATCAATTAAACTGTTTTCCATCTCGCTAGAAGCATTTCTAATTAAAGCGTAGATATTGCGGATATCAATGGTGTTGATTTTGCTTTCTTCACCAATGACAGTTGTCACTTGTTTAGTTTCAAAGACATCAAGTCCGTAGGGCGGGAGGGCCAAAAGAGCTTCCGAAATCGTCAATTTGAGTTTAGCGGAAGGATCAGAGAAATCGTGCACTTCTTTAATACTTTGAGTTAATTTTGCAAAATCTGAAAATTGTCCTGGCTCAACGATATGACCATAAGGTTTCGTTAAAGCGTAGAGAACATAGACTTGGCCATCGAGTTCATAGCCCACGACTAATTTAAGTTTTTTGGAGCTAAATTCAATAGCTGCGACTGGTTTTTCCATATATATTTACCACTTGCACTTATTCTATAAGGGTTTTCCTTTACTTACAACAATTAACTTAATGTTAAGGAATATTTATTTTATCTACTAGAAAACTACTAATTATTGACCAAAAAAAGAAGCCGCTTGTTTAAGGCGACTTCTGCTACTGACGTTATGGAGGACTTTCCGTCAGTCATTATAAGCGATGAGATTGATCTTTTGAGCGGGCTCTTCAGGGTTATTATCATCCGCTAAAGTTTGCTTTTCGGCGTAATTTTTGATTAAAACGTAGGTTGGGAAACCAATAGCTGCAACTAAGGAAGCAGATACGGCAACACCAATACAAAGTCGACGGATAAAATAGTAAATCCCTTTATGTCCGTTTTTTACTAATTTGTCTTTCATAGTTTTACTTCCTTTCAATAATTCTAAGTTTGGCACTTTGACTACGAGGGTTGCTGGATATTTCTTCTTCCGTGGCAACAATCGGTTTGCTGGATACGATTTGAAATTCTTTTTCTTCTTCCACCACTGGGCCATCGATACGATTGCCAGTTGTCGTTGAAATCTTCTTGAAGAATGATTTAACGATGCGGTCTTCTCCGGAATGGAAGGTGATGATGGTGAGTCGACCTCCGTGAGGTCTGAGAAGAGGAATAGCTTCATCTAGTCCAGCAATGAGAGCGTTGATTTCATCATTCACCGCGATGCGAATGGCTTGGAAGACTTGTTTAGCGGGATGCCCCACTTTCTTCAGTTCTTTGCTCGGTTTGCTTTTCTTGATGATGTCCACTAATTCAAACGTTGTTTGAATAGGGGCAATTTCTCTTTGTTTGATGATGTTTCTGGCAATGCTTAACGCATAGCGTTCTTCGCCATAGTCTCTCATGATTCTTTCGAGTTCTTGTAGAGAGAAGGTGTTGATAATTTGATACGCTGTCAATGTTTGAGACTGATCCATTCTCATGTCTAGAGGGGCATCAAGGCGGTAAGAGAAGCCACGATCTCCTTCATCGAATTGAGGAGAAGAAACGCCTAGATCCATGAGGATGCCATCGACATAAGTGATATTGTGTTGTTTCAACATTTCACCCATGTTTTTGAAGTTTGAATGAATGAGAGTGAATCGATCGCTGATTTTTGATAGTCGAACTTGTGATTCACGGATAGCTTCTTCATCTTGATCAAAGCCGATGAGATAACCTGTGGTCAATTTTTTAAGGATGACGGAGCTATGTCCCGCTCGACCGATAGTTAAATCAAGATAGATTCCATCTGGTTTAATGTTTAAACCATCAATCGTTTCCTTTAGCAAGACAGGTATATGCTTGCCCATAGTGATTATTTCTCTTCGCCAAGACTTTCGGCGGTGTTTTCAAAGCCAGTGATGGCTGTCTTCTCATATTCTTCGTAAGCCTTGCGGTTCCATACTTCGATATGATCACCCATGCCGATGACGACGACTTCTTTACCAATTTGGAATTTCTCCAAAAGGAGAGAAGGTATTTGAACGCGTCCCGATTTATCGATTTCAAGCTCACTAACGGACGCTAATTGAACACGAAGATAATCGCGAGCGGTTTTTTTGTTAAAAGGTAAGGTGTTAAATTCGTGGACTAGTTTTTCGAACTCGCTGGCTTTATAGATGGATAGGGCTCCATCAAAACCTTTCATGATGAAAACTTTGACGCCAGTCTCTTCTCTCATTTTACGAGGAATAACTAAGCGGCCTTTATCATCAAGAGTGTGAGCAAAACTACCAAAGAACATATTTCCCACTATTTCCCACTTTCTTCCACTGCACCACCATTATAGACAAATAGAGTAAAATTGAGCAATGATTTTTTCTTAATTAAGATTAACCAAAAACAAAAAACTCCGCCCCTCGGCGAAGTTCATATTTTTTAACATTATAATGTTAATATAATGCTTATTCTATTTTGACACTGTCTAGTTTTTCCCAACGTGAATCAGTTTTTGTTTCCTTTTCTTTGAGATATTCTTCTTCAGTTAAAATCCGATAACCTTTCCCACTTTCGGGAAGTTTCTCGCCTTTTCCCACGACTCGATTTGGAATGCGAGCCAAAATAATGCTGAGGATATGATTATCGATATCAAAGATGTTTTTGGGTTCATAGATCGCCCCTTCATCTTTTGGATCATCAGAGAAAATCAATTCATCGTGAGCTTTAATTGAAAGAGGGACATCTTGCAAAGAATATCCACTGATGGCGATGACTTCCGATTTGATATCAACGACAATACGAAGAATTTTATCGTTTTGAAAAGCTTTGGCTTTCACTTGGCAAGAAGTAATTTTTCGAATAAAGACCGAATCAAATTTAGTCTTGCTGAAATCGATTTCTTCAGCAAAAGGAACTTCTTTATTGAGTGGAATGACTTGGCGATTAATCCTCATGTTAGCTCCTTAATTCAGCGCGATAGGCTCTAGTCAATTCACCTTTAATTTGATGAAGTGTGTCATTGACTTCTTTATCAGTTAAAGTGTGATCATCACTTCTAAAAATGACTTTCACAGCGATAGATTTTTGTCCTTCGGGAATACCTTTTCCGACATAGACATCAAAGATGAGAGTGTCACTGACGAGGCCTTTGCCAGTGACTTTAATGGTCTTGATGATATCCCGAGCTTGGATGTGTTCATCAAGAACAAAAGCGATGTCTCTTTCAATAGATGGGTATTTAGAAAATTGGACCATCTTTAAAACATTGGCTTTGATATCCAATAATGGAGACAAATCGATTTCTAAGACAACAGCGTTTAGTTTTCCAAATCCGTATTCTTCAATCTTGCTAGGGTGAAGTTCACCAAGCACACCAATGATATGATTTTGGAAGACAATCGAGGCTGATTTCCCTGGATGTAACTCATCAAGGTGATCAGTGAGTTTTTGATATTGATAGCGGGAAGCATCCACTCCGAGAATGGACATTAAATTATCGACTATTCCTTTGACATGGTAGAAATCATAAGGGATTCTCTCTAATAGACTTTGTCTCTCATCAAACCCTAAAAGAACAATGGCGAGATGTTCACTCCGTGAAGTCTTGCTTTCAACATATGAAGTCTCAAAGAGAGCGAGATTTTTATTTTGGCGAGCGACGTTAAAGGAAGCGACCTCTAATAGACTATGGAGGATGTGAGTTCTCATCACTTCATGTTCGTCGGTCAAAGGATTCATGATGACATAATGATCCTCTTGATTTAATAAATTAAAGGCATTTTGTTCTTTTTTGCTTATTAATGAATAAGTTAAGCATTCATCAAGTCCTTGATCCAACAAGAAATAGCGGACTTGTCTTTGTCTTTGTTGAGCGGTAGTAAGAATTCCTACTTTGGTGTCCAATTTAGGAAGTAAAGAAGGAACCTTGTCGTATCCTAACAAGCGGATCACTTCTTCGCTGAGATCAGCTTCAGAGGTGATATCCAACCGCCAAGAAGGAACAGTCGCGACAAAGTATCCCGTCACATTCAACATGACTTGGAAATGTAGTCTCTCTAAGACTTCTTTGATTTCTTTACCAGTGAAACTGGTGCCTAGTCGATTATTGATATATTTGGCATCAGAAGTAATGCGTTTTTCTTTTTCTTTTTCGCTCTGATATTCGACGACATTGCTAAATTTCTTTGCTTCGCCAAGTTCTTTGAGCAATTTAGAAGCATACTCCAAAACAAATTCGGCTTGGAAATGATTGGTGCCTTTGATGAAGCGAGTTGAGGATTCGCTGGCTAAACCAAGGCGATTGGAGGTATGGCGAATCGCCGCTCCTTTAAAGGAAGCAGCTTCGATATAAATGTTACGGGTTTTGTCATCGACAGCGCATTCTAATGCCCCCATCACTCCTCCTAGACATTTTGGTTGTTTATCACAAGTGATAACGATATCACCAGGAATGATGTCATAGGCTTTTTCATCAAGAGCGACTAATTGACCTTGATAATCATCGCGAGCAATCAGTTCTTTTTTCGATAATTTTTCCGCATCATACATATGAACTGGTTGACCAGTCATGAGCATGACATAGTTTCCGATATCAACGATATTATTGATACTTCTCACTCCCATGCCTGTTAATTGTTCAACGAGCCAAGAAGGAGATGCTTTGGTAACAATACCGCGGACTTCTTTTCCGGCAAATTGGGTGCAGGATTTAGTATCAGAGCCAACTTTTAAAGATGTCTTGAAATCAACGATGGGTTCAATTTCGGGAATGGTTACTGGGCGAGAATAAATGGCGCCAATTTCGCGAGCGATATTGAAAACAGATAGCAAATCAGGACGATTGGCTAATACTTTAAGATTTAGAATGACATCGTCATAACCGATATATTCTAAAACTTTATCTTCTCCCACTGGGGCGTCCGCAGGTAATTCTTCAATGCCTTCTTGTTGGGCTTTATTTAAATACTTGCTATCAACACCTAGTTCTAGCAATGAGCAGCACATTCCAGAAGAAGCCACTCCACGAATTTTCGCTTCTTTAATAACTAATTGAGGAAGTTTTGCTCCCACTCGGGCGACGATTACTTTTAAACCTTCGCGAGCATTAGGCGCACCACACACGATTTGGCTAATGCCATATTTAGGACCAAGGTCCACTTTTAAAATATGAAGGTGATCACTATCAGGATGGGCCACACATTCTTTGATTTCACCAATGACTAAATCAGTGCCGCTTGCTAATGTGATTACTTCTTCCACTTCGACACCCGAAAAAGTTAATTTATTGGCGATGTCTTTAGGAGACAATCCATCTAACGAGACGAATTGTTGGAGATTTTTAATACTTACTAACATAATTCTTTTACCTCTTTGGCCTATCTCTTTTTGAACTGATGGAGGAATCGCACATCGTTTTGATAGAACTTGCGAATATCGTCGATTCCGTAGCGAAGAATCGCTACTCTTTCAATGCCAATGCCAAAGGCAAAGCCAGAATATTGCTTTGGATCATAACCGCTTAATTCTAGGACGCGGGGATTAACCATTCCTCCTCCCAGAATTTCGATATAGCCTGTATCTTTACACATAGGGCAACCCTTGCCGCCACAATTCGCACAAGTAATATCGATTTCAACACTAGGCTCAGTGAAGGGGAAGAACGAAGAACGAAGACGAATCTCGCGTTTTTCACCAAACATCTTCTTAACGAACAATTCAAGAGTCGATTTAAGATTACCAATATTGAGATTCTTATCAATTGCGAGACCTTCAATCTGAGCAAATTGATGAGAATGGGTAGCGTCATCGTCATCACGGCGATAAGTTTTTCCGGGACAAATAATGCGAATGGGCTGTCCTTTGGACTTTTGCATCTCGCGAGCTTGCACTGGAGAGGTGTGTGTTCTTAATAATGTATTTTCATCAATATAAAAACTATCTTGCATGTCGCGGGCAGGGTGATCGCGAGGAATATTTAATAATTCAAAATTATTGACATCACTTTCGACTTCAGGACCATCAGCGACGGTGTATCCCATGCCAAGGAAAATATCAGTCATTTCATCAATAATGATATGAAAGGGATTTCTCGCTCCAAGAGAAGCGCCTCTTCCGGGAAGAGTAATATCAATCGCTTCGCTTTGCAGCTTTTTGTCTAGTTCTAAGGATGCAATGGCTTGATTCTTTTTATCCAATGCGGTCGCAATTTGCGTTTTCACTTCAAACATTTCGCGGCCAAAGTCTTTTTTTTCTTCTTCCGGCAATATAGCGATGATGGAGCCAAGAGAAGCTAGTTCGCTTTTCTTAGCAAAATAACGATTGCGAACAACGTTGATTGTTTCTAAAGTTTCAGCGGCTTTTATATCCGCGAGAGCTTGCTTTAAAATTTCACTTAATTTCTCATTTTTCATAATTTGATTGCTCCTATAATTTGGGCCAAATAATATGATTTAGTATATCACAAGACATACAAGAAATGTATTTCTTAGTATGAAATAACTATAAAAATCTTAAGGAATGGTCTATCCATTAATTTGGGTATAAAAAAATAGCCTTTGGCTATTCTTTATTGAGTAGTTTTTTTACCAGATGGTTGGTTCACCAGCCACATAACGCCAGTGACGCCCATCAGTATTTGTGGTCTCGCTATAGAAATAGACTTCTGATAGCATTTCTTTCAATGAATTGTTTATGGAAGTAGTGAGCGAGCTGCCTTCATAGAATATCTTCACATTCCAGGCCGCACCAGAGCAACTATTAGCAAAGATGGATTGGAGAGATACTGGAAGAATGATGCTGGAAAGATTCCAACAATTGTTGAAGGCATTTTGCCCAATCGACATAACATTATCAGGAATATCAATTTTGGTTAGAGCTCCGCAACTATTGAAGGCATTGTCACCGATTGTAAGCAAGTTAGAAGACAAGTTAGCAGATGCCAAATTATAGCAGTAACGGAACGCGTTGTTACCAATGCTAGTCACAGTATCTGGTATATCAATGTTGAGAAGATTTTGGCAGTTTTCAAAAGCGCTGTCGCCAATTGTTGTTAGACTTTCCGACAAATCAACTGAAGTCATAATATAGCAATTCTTAAATGCGTTTTCTTCAATGGAGGTCACGCTATCAGGGAGAGAGATGGATGTCAATTTATGGCAGTTTTCAAAAGCGCTGTCGCCAATTGTTGTTAGACTTTCCGACAAATCAACTGAAGTCATAATATAGCAATTCTTAAATGCGTTTTCTTCAATGGAGGTCACGCTATCAGGGAGAGAGATGGATGTCAATTTATGGCAGTTTTCAAAGGTGCTTGCATCAATTTTCTCTAAATTTGTTGGAAGTGAAATAGAGGTTAAAGATAAGCAGGAAGAAAATGCTCCTTCTCCAATGCGAGTAACGCTTGAAGGAATGTCTATATTTGTCAACTGGTTACAAGCATGGAAAGCCTCATCACCAATCTCAGTCAAATTTCTTGATAAGGTGATCGATTCCAAAGAGGTGCAATTATAAAAAGCTTCATCGCCGATCTTTGTGATTGTATTTGGCATATATAGTGTTTGAACATAATAGTTCTTAAAAGCTTCGTCAGCGATTTCAGTCACATAGGCTGAGTTGGTTCCATCAAAAATCTTGGTAGGAATAACAATTTCAGTTTCGTTTCCCTCATAACTTTGAATGGCAAATATATCATCTGATGAGCTGTATTCATAAGTGAAATCACCAATCGTAGGAATACAATAAGGATTGATTGTTTCATAACAAGAATAAGTAATGACAACGTCTGCTAATGGGACTTGGTTGTTGGCACTATTATAAATCTTTAGAATTTCTGGTCCATCTTGGAAGAATGAAAAAGTTGGCCGTTGACTGTTGAGTGTGACACCTTCAACTGCGTAATCAATTTCTCCAGTTTCATCGTTGAACCATCCATAAGATAAAGAAAGGCTTTCGTTGTTTGAAAAGTCGACTTCGATGGAAGTCATGCCATTGATAGGTGTGACATTATAAAGAGCTGAATCGGCATTAAAGACACCCCAACTCTTTATATTCGCGTTGGGATTATAGTTTGGTGAGAAATCAATGTTTCGATAGCCAAATTTGATAACATTGCCATTCTCGGTAACAGCATCGAAATAGTCTTCTTGGTTGTCATATCCGCTATTATTTGGGTTCGCTGCTTTTGAAACTGCTTTAGCGATATTTGATCTATTTTTCTCATTACCTAAATTGAGAACATACTTATCATTAGAATCATTATTATTAAAAGAGGTAAATGAAACATTGCCAATGGAAAAAGCAACATAAAGAGAACATAAAAGTCCAAGGGTGGTAATCGCGACTCCAGCAGTTTTCGTATTTTTGTTCATGGACCTTCCTCCTTTAACCTTTTTTTCAACGCTTTTTGACGCGTTCGATTGAAGATTTTAACACAAAAGAAAAAGAAGTCAACCGATTTTCATAATTTTTTTTAATAATCAATATATCAGAGCTAAAAAATGTCTAAAATCACAAAATTTGACTCAACTTGCTAATCTAATAAAAAATTGCGCGTATACGTGTACGTGGGAGATTTTGCTATTTTTTGAAATGATACATCAAAATTCCCGCTGCAACAGAAACGTTTAAAGAGTCGATATCTTTCATCGGAATCGTGACTTTGATGTCGGCGAGTTCATTAACCTTTTGACTTATTCCATGAGCCTCATTTCCTAAAACGAGAATAAATGGCTCATGAATTTGTATATCATCAAGAACACGAGAATCGTGAGATAAAGTACTGGCGATAATCTTGTGTGAATCCTTATAGGCGTTCAAATCATCCTCGTATATGGGGAGCAAAAAGATTGCCCCTTTACTGGCCGAGATGACTTTCTCGTTGTAGATGCTCACGCACTCTCTTGCGAGTATGATAGCGTCGTATTCGAGTGCGAGCGCAGTGCGTATGAGCGTACCCATGTTCCCAGGGTCAGCGATATTATCCAAATAAACCGCTCTCTCGATGATGGCGGGTTTAGTCATGGGTAAAAAGTTAGAAATAAAGACAACACCCTCCGGATGGGCGGAAAACGCTATTTTATCAATGATTTCAGGAGTGACAAGATACTGATTTACTGTTTCGGGAATATTTTCCAATTTTTCAAGAGTAAAAACATCAGTGACAAGGTGAGATTTTAACGCTAATTGTAAGCTCTTTTTCCCTTCACATAAAAATTGGCCTTTTTCTTTGCGCCCTTTATTGGTTTTTAAATAGAAAGCGTTTTTAACTAAAGCGTTCTCGCGGGAAGTAATTGTTTTAATCATGGAAAGACCCCTTTCTGAGCCTCTTGTGGAGGTATTTATAATTTGGACAATATTGATAGACTAATTCATAGAATTTTGGGCCATGTCCAGACACTAAACAATGAGCTAATTCGTGAATGATAATCGCATCAATTACATCGATAGAATAATGGATGAGAACACTTGAATAAGTAATTGAATGTTTGCCAATCGAATTCGATCCATAACGAGTGGACATTTTTCTAAGGCGAACAGTGTTCTGATTTACGCCCATTTGAGCCTCATAAAAACGAGTTCTTTTCGTTAATAATTTTAGGAACCAGGCGTGGAGATTTTTATCGAGTTGTTTTTTGTCTTTGTAGGATATAATTGTGCCATCTCCAAACAAGATTTCACCACTATTATTGAGGTTTACTTTGTTGCCTAAAAGATAGATGTAATTATCACCACTGCCAAGGACATGAGGGTTTTCATCGATAAGCTTTGGAGCAAATTTATTAAGCCCTTGAACAATACGATTTGTGGCAGTGAACAAAGGGCAATAAACCAGAAAACTACCATTGCGAAAATGGTAAGAGATGCAGTGGTTATGTTTGTATTCAATATTGACGAGATAATCATTACCTTTATAGTTATAACTGAATTGTTTTGTCATGGCGATATTATACCTTGAATATACTGACTAAGAAATATAGAATTATGAAGGAATTATGGAAAAAATACTTATATCAGCCTGCATTGTTGGAGAACGCTGCCGTTATGACGGCAAAAATAATTACACCCCATTAGTCAAAGAACTTTTGGAGAAATATGAATTAGTGCCTTTTTGTCCTGAAGTAGAAGGTGGATTGCCTATCCCCCGAGATCCGAGTGAAAGAAAAAAAGATCTCGTGCTCACCAAAGATAAAAAGAATGTCACTAAACAATTTTATAAAGGCGCTGAACTAGCTTTAAATGTTTGCCAATATCTTGGCATCCATATCGCTATACTAAAAGAAAACAGCCCGTCTTGTGGCGTTAATCAGATTCACGATGGAACATTCTCTAATCGCTTAATTGCTGGTTCGGGTGTGACCACGGAACTCTTAAAAAGAAAAGGCGTCCGTGTCATTTCGGAAAATGACATTGAAGCCTTCTTAAAAGAAACTAGATAAATTAATATCTTAATAATTATGAGCTTGGCGTTGGTAATTCTCGCCAAGTTTTTTAAAATATGCTCTTTCAATACTCGAATAGCGAAAACCTAATAAAGGAATGAGATTAAGGAAACTTTGAAATGCCTTTTGATAACTCAAATCATCTTTGCGCTTCATGAAACGAGTAATATTTCGATAGATGATGAGAAATTGTTCCGATAAGTCTTTAGCGTGTTTAGTTAGGTTATAGCTATCTTTTTGACTATTGATATCAATTCCTAATGAAAGGAAAAAATGAAGTCCATCAGCGTATTCATCTAAAACGCGATCTCGCGATTCGCCATTCTTCGTTGACCAATATTTGAAACATCTGGTAGCATTAGCTAATTCGCCGATTTCAACTAAAAGAGCAAGAGTTCTCTTAATCCTTGTGGTCTCGTAAGAAACGCCATGCTTGATGGCGATTTCTTCATCGAGCTTTTTCTGGGCGAGAAACAAGTCGGTGAGGATCATTTTACTCATAGCAACTATTTCACTTTCTTGAGATGCCAAATCTCGTTAGCATATTGTTCGATGGTTCGATCAGAAGAGAAGAAACCACTATTGGCGATGTTCATTAGGCACATCTTGCCCCATACTTTACGATCCTCATATAGTGAGCAAATCTTTTCTTGAGCTTTGACATAAGCATCGAAATCTTCTAAGACAAGATATTGATCACCACGATTCATGATTTCATCAAAAATTAAACGATAGCGATTGGATTTAAACTTTGCCCATTCAGCAAAGCTGAGTGAGTCAATAACGGCTTTGATTCTCGCGTCATTGTTATAAATATCCCAGGGATTGTATTTTCCTTGAGCGTAGATTTCTTCCACTTCGTCAGCGAGATGACCAAATATCACGGCGTTATCAATACCGGCCTTTTCCACAATCTCAATATTGGCTCCATCCATCGTTCCCAGAGTAATTGCTCCATTCATCATGAATTTCATGTTGGAAGTACCGCTGGCTTCTTTACCGGCAGTCGAGATTTGCTCGCTGATGTCAGCAGCAGGAATAATTAATTCTGCAAGGGAGACACCATAGTTTTCAATGAAAACAACTTTTAAGAATTTATTTGTCTCTTCATCTTCATTGACCGTCTTGCTGACCGCAATGATGAGTTCGATAATCTTCTTGGCTAGCTCATAACTTGGAGCGGCTTTTGCTCCAAAGAAGAAAGTATGAGGATAGATGCGGAAAGAAGGATCTGATTTCATTCTCTGATATAAGTAAATGATATGGAAAATGTTGAGCAGTTGTCTCTTATAGGCGTGGAGACGCTTGATTTGAACATCAAAGATAGAATTAACATCAATGTCGATATTCATTGTCTCTTTGACATATTTAGCGAGTTTAATCTTATTTTCTAACTTAATGGCATCGAGAGATTCAAGAACTTCTTTGTCATCAGCAAACTTTTCAAAATCTTTGATTTTGTCCATGTCTTTAATCCAAGCTTTGCCAATCTTTTCGCTGATTAACTTAGCGAGGTTGGGATTAGAATAAACCAACCATCGACGATGGGTGACACCATTGGTTTTATTGTTAAATTTCTCTGGCATATATTTATAGAAATCTTTAAAGGTCATCGTCTCTAAAATTTTGGTGTGCAAGGCAGCGACACCATTAACACTATAGCAAGTATAGATGGCAAGATTGGTCATATGAATTTGACCATCTTTAATGATATTCATCGCCCATTTGGCTCCTTCGGAGACATTGTGACTTTGCATTTCTAAATTAAAGCGGCGATTGATTTCTTCGATAATCATATAGCAACGGGGAATGAGATTTTGGACATAGTGAACTGGCCATTTTTCTAAAGCCTCTGGCATAACAGTGTGATTGGTAAAAGCCATCGACTGACTGACTTCATTCCAAGATTCATCCCAACCCATGTTATATTCATCCATCATCACTCTCATCATTTCCGGGATAGCGAGAATTGGATGGGTGTCATTTAATTGGAAAGTATAGGCATTATGGATACCCTTTAAGGTTCCATGATGGCGATAATAGCTCTGTAATGTTGCTTGAATACCCGAAGAAACGAGGAAATACTGTTGACGTAATCTTAAGATTCGTCCGTTTTCCGTTGAATCATCAGGATATAAACCATGAGTTAATTCTTCTAAAGTATCGAGATATTGTTCAAAAGACATATCGCTAGGAAGATCATCATTACTTGGTTCAGCATTCCATAATCGGAGACTATTAACGACATGGTTGCGATAGCCAACTATTGGAACATCATAAGGAACAGCGCGAACCACTAAAGCGTTAACCGTGCGAATTCCATATCCTCCGTCAGGCTTTAAATAAGCTTCTGGCGAACCATAAAATTTGACTGTCACCCCATATTTAGGACGTCTAATTTCCCAAACGTTTCCGTTTGTTAGCCATTGATCAGGGAATTCTCTTTGTTTTCCATCGACAATTTTTTGCTTGAAGAAGCCATATTGATAACGAATGCAGTTTCCATGTCCAAGGTAACCTAAGGAAGCAATGGAATCAAGAAAGCAAGCCGCGAGACGGCCTAGACCACCATTGCCAAGCCCAGCATCAGCTTCTTTATCTTCAAGTTCATGAATATCAATGCCTAATTCAGCTAAGCCTTCTTTCGCCACTTCGTAGATGCCCATGTTTTGCATGTTGTTAACAAGAAGTCTACCGATGAGAAATTCCATCGAAAAGTATATCAAAGTCTTCTCATCTTTTTGAGTGGACTCACGTCTGGTTTTTGACCAGTCGACGTTAGCGAAATCGCGAACCATTTCACCTAAGATGGTGTACTTCTCAGAGATGTGGCTCTCCTTCACGGACACGCCATAAGTCTCTAATAGACGGCGTTCGTATTCTTTTTTAAATTCTTGTTTGGACTCAAACATTTTATTTGGTGCCATATTTTTTACCTCATTTCTTTATTTTTTTAAATATGCATGCTCCTAAGCAAGCAAGTTTTATATCTAGGTGATAGGGAAGACCTTCAAAACTACCTTTACCAGTTTTTAAAGGTAAACCATTGTATTGGCCCCAACCACCATAAACATCTTTGTCAGAATTGAACATCTCCTCATATGTTCCTTCTTCTAGGAATGGCAAACGAATCGATTCATAGAAGTTCGTTGTCATGTTAAAGACAAAAACTAAGGTTTCATCTTGATATTTTCTTTGAAAAGCAAAAACCGATTGATCAGCGTTATCGACCATCAACCAACGGAAAAGTTCTGGATTATGTTCTTGCATGTGCATGGCTTTTTCGGCTTGATAGATGCGATTAAGGTCGCGAACTAATCGCGAAACTGAATCGTGTTTTGGATAAGATTTCAAATTCCAGGGAAGAGATTTATTTTCATCCCATTCATCGAAGCTGGCTAATTCGTTACCCATGAAATTGAGCTTTTTACCAGGGTGAGCAAATTGATAAGTATATAGGTTTCTCACTAGAGCAAATTTCTGATCATAATCTCCCCACATCTTATTGATGATCGTGCCTTTTTCATGTACCACTTCATCATGAGAGAGAGGAAGTAAAAAATTATCACTATAGAAGTAGGCCATCGAGAAAGTTAGTTTATGATGCTCATATTTCTTATAGACAGGGTCTTTGGAATAATACTTTAGTGTGTCATTCATCCATCCAAGATCCCATTTATAATCAAACCCCAGTCCACCTTGCTCAGTTGGTTTGGTGGTACCAGCAAAAGCTGTGCTATCTTCGGCAATCATCATCACTGAATCATGAGCGATATGAATCTTGCCATTTAAACGTTTAATAAACTCGACAGCTCCTTCATTTACTCCATTGGACACATCGCCATTGTAATAAATGATATTACTGACAGCGTCGACCCTAAGTCCATCGAAATGGAAATAGTCAATGAAATAATTCATCGCGCTCATCAAAAAGCTTCTTACTGGGTCTTTTCCTAAATCAAATTGAAGGGAGCCCCAAGGGGATACTCTCCATTTATTGGAATATTCATATAATTTCGTGCCATCATATTCGGCTAAAGCCCATTTGTCTTTGGCGAAGTGGACGGGAGCGAAATCAAGAATCGCGCCAATCCCCGCTTGATGTAAACGATCCACTAAAGACATTAATTGGAAGGGATTGCCATAGCGAGCATCAATTGAGAAGAATCCGGTTGCTTGATATCCCCAACTACCATCGAAAGGATATTGGACCAAAGGCATGAATTCGACATGAGTAAAGCCATTGGAAATAATGTACTTGATGAGAGGTTCAGCAATTTCTTCATAAGACAATGTATGTCCATCGCCAGCTTTTCCCACCCATGAACCTAAATGCATTTCATAAATGGACATCGGTTGATCAAAATTACGGGTTCTCTTTTTAAGCCATAAATCATCGTGCCAAGCAAAGGAACGAGTATCGAATAACTTACTGCATGTTCCGGGACGATTTTCGCTATAAAAAGCAAAAGGGTCGATTTTATCGACATATTTTCCCTTTGCGTTTTGGAAATGGTATTTATAAGTGAGATAGTTCGATAGAGAAGGAATAAAAATTTCCCACACTCCACTATCATCAATTTTTGTCATTTTATGAGAGTTGCAGTTCCATCCGTTCCATTCGCCAATGACACTGACATCATTTGCTCCCGGAGCGTATAAACGAAAGATAACGCCTGGCTTTCCGTTCGCGTCTTCAGCGAAATGAGCCCCAAAATATTGATGGGCTTCAATACTCTGTCCCATCAGGAAATCATACAGTAAACCAAAAGCCATACTAAGTTTCTTCCTTTCAAGCGCCAGCAACTATAGTTTATATATATTAACTATATCGCACAAGTTTTTATATTCACTATCCCGAAATTATATCAATTAATAAGTACATAAAGAAAAAGGAGACGATAAATTGTTTCCTTACTCAAATAATCTTTGTGGCTAATAGACAATAGAAACACGCGACATAATAACGCTAGTGTCAGAGGCGCTATCAAATATTAAATTGGAAACATCAGATAGATAGGCTTGTTTTGTGCCATCGCTTGGTTTGACAAAAGTATATTGCATAATCTCGTAGGTATTTAAATTGCTGGTGATTAAGGAACGGTACTGATAATTCAAACCTTCCTTAACGACTTCTTCGTTTTCGACGTTCCCGTAAAGATAGGTCTCAAAGCCAATATATAAGCAAGAATAAAAATAAGATATGGCAGCTAAGAATTCGGCTAATTCAGGAATAATTTGCCAAACATTAAATAATGCGGTCCCTTGGAATGAATCTAGATAGCTTTGCTCCAATACATAGCGGAAGGAGGTATCGTCTGGATCTTCATGAGAACTGCCTTCATCTTTAACATATTCGCTACCATTCCAGTGATAGATTGATTCTTTATTTGTTAGAACTCCAATATCAGTATCGCTGGTCTCATCAATTGTGGTTGATTCAGTAGTAGTATGAATCTTTTTATCTCCGCTGATAATGCCAGATTCACCAATCACTTCTTCTCTCACATTCGAAATTGAGGAAGATGAATAGGTTAAACTTGTTTTTGTGAGCAATCCCGTTTTTACTTCGCTATAAACAAAAGAGAAATTCTCTTCGAATTTATAGGTCGTTGTTACATCAGTAATTTCATCATACTCATCATAGAGTTGAAGCATCGTGATGGTAGAGGACCATGTCTTCGTTGTTGTTTTAACTGTTTTTCCTAAATCCTCACTTAGGTAAGCAACAGAATAGAAGGTATTTTCCGAAACCTTGTTACATTCGTCATAAACTGTATCTGTTCCATGAACATTGTTAATGTCGAATTTATAAGTATAAGTTTCAGTAGTTGTTACTTTTTCTTGTTCCTCTTCATCAACGACTTTATTTGAACTAAAGCCTAAAGAGGAGGAATATTTCTCACCTTCCAGTTGCACCTTGTTAGAATCTACGATATTTCGCGCATAAGCAAAGCTTAAAGTGCTTCCTTTGGTTTCGCTAATCCAACGATCAATTGATCCAGTTGAAAGGGCGAATGATTCCGAATGAACGTTTTCATCATCGTCAATAAAGGAAGAGTTGATAGAGATTGAATCTCCTAAAGCAAAGAGGCGATCAGCTTGTTGATTAAGCTGTTCTTCTTCATAAAAAGCAATGAATTTATCGTGGCTGAGGACCGCGCTTCCTCCATAGCTACAGCCCGCAAGAAGAGAAATTAAGGAGAGTGATATACCAATTAAAATGCGTTTATTTTTCATATAATTCTCCTATTTCCCAATCAACGCTAAAACATAGCAAGATAAGAAACCATGATATAAGGCGAATATCACATAGATGACATACCCTACGAGTAAATCTTGAGCAGCTGAATAAGTGAATTCATAAGGCAGAATCCACAATCTCGCTAGAGATATGAGACAGACCGCCAAAGAAATAAAGGCAGAAATAAAGGTTAATGTTGAAGCAACAGTTTGAACGACCTTTACTTTTGGCCAAATCATCATTAACACTATCGTGGCGATTAAGAAAACAATCGCCAAAATCAATCCAATGAAAGGAATTAATATTGTCGAATTTGCTTGGACAATTTCGATGAATGTCATCGTATTGCCCTGGAAAAGATAAGTGTAAGAATAGAATGGAGTCAGGATGGCTGTAATAAATAAGCCAACTGAAATTACAGCGCCAAAGATGGCTAAGCGGCAGGTTTTCCAAGGAGTTAAAGTTGTATGCATAATTTCGCCCTTAACCTTTCACCGCTCCAGCGGTTACGCCTTCGACGTAATATTTTTGCAAGAACATAAAGAGTCCAACGATTGGTATACCAACGCATACGCATCCAGCAGCGAACTGTGTGAAATTATTGGCGTTAGCTTGTTCGCCGAACAATAAGGAATATAGGCCAACTGAGACAGTCCAGCATTCTGGAGCCCCATCACCAATAATAACTTTAGCGAAGATGAAATCCATCCAAGGTCCAGTAAAGCTCATTAAAGCGGTATAGATAATAATCGGTTTAGACATCGGTAAAATAATCTTTAAGAAAATTTGGAAATTAGAACAGCCATCTAATTTGGCCGATTCAACTAAAGAAGTTGGCAAGACATCGAAGAATCCTTTGGCGATTTGGAATCCCATGCCTGCTCCAGCGGAATAAGCCAAGATTAGACCAAGGATATTCATATAAGCTTTGGAGGAGGTATTTCCTGCTAAACCAAGTGATTTAAGAAGGAAATAGATAGCAATCATCGACATGAATCCAGGGAATAATCCGAGGATCATCGTGATGTTCATCAAGGGCTTTCTCATTTTAAAGCGAAGCTTAGACATACAATAGGCCACCGATAGAACCAAGAATGTCGAAACGATACATGAGACAATCGCGACAATTAATGTATTAAGCATCCATAATGGGAAAGCATATTTAACACCATAGAAAGAGTTTGTGAAAAGATTGATAAAATTATCAAATCCAATTTGATTGGGGAAATAGTTGCTGACAACGATACCAACTAAGTCACCATCGACGTTGGTTTCCGTTCTTAAAGCGGAGAGGATAATCCACAATATTGGAACAATCCATACCAATGAGAGAATGACTAGTCCGAAATAGGAGAGAGTTTTCGAAATGATGTCGTTAGCTCTTTGCGTTAAATGAAAACGCTTGATTTTTGTTTCTGTCTTCATCATTGGAAAGTGTCCTCCTCTTTATAAGCTTTACTGCGACGATAAGTAATAAGAGTAATGGTCGCGGTAATCAAGAAAGTGAAAATACCAATCACCGCACCAGTATTATATTCGCCATTATCAATCGTCAATTTGTATAGCCAGGTGACTAGCAAGTCAGTTTCACCGGCTTTATAGGTTCCACCAACAACGCTTGGTCCACCTCCAGTTAACAAGAAAATCGTGTTAAAGGAGTTGATATTTCCAACAAACGAGGAAATCAAATATGGAGTAGTAATAAATATGATATAAGGGAAAGTAATCTTAAAGAGCATCTTGGTTTTTGAAGCTCCATCAACTCGGGCGGCTTCATATAAATCCGCGGGGATGTTCATCAAAATACCAGATGTCATCAACATCGTGTAGGGTATGCCTATCCACATGTTAATTAAGATGACTATCAGTTTTGCGAGATAGGGATTATCTCCTGATGTGTTCAGTCCTAAAAAGCCAATCGCAGAGTCTATCCAGCCTAAATTCATCAAGATTTGATTAATCGGTCCTTGCCCGCTCAATAGATTTCGCATCGCCAGTAGCGAAATGAATTGGGGAATGGCAATCGTTAGAATAAAAATCGTACGATAAACTTTCTTGAAGCGAATGCCTTTCTTATTAATAAGAATAGCGAGGAGAATACCACCAAAATAGCAGGTGAAGGTGGCAAAGAAAGCCCACACCATGGTCCAACCTAAAACAGGGAGGAAACGGGCGCCAATCTCTCGTCCCAAGGAAGTGTTGCCTTGGAAGATATCAATGAAGTTGGTAAAACCATTCCAGTGGAAAAGGTTTTTATAATAAAGATCAGTCGCGGCGTTCATATCAAAGTCGTTATAGGTTGTAAACGCCATCGAGACCATGAAGATAGTTGGAATAACCGTGAAGATTAAGGCCGCAATTGCGGTTGGAGTTAACATTAAGAAATGGAAACGATTATCGAGAAGTGAAGCTAGATCTTGTTTAAAGGTACTTGGTTTTCGACCGGCCTTAAGATCTTGATCACTCTTATAGGAACTCTTAATATTAGCTACCCAGATGATGACATATAAGACAATAACGGAAATCGTCACCAAACCAAATAAAAGAAATAGTTTGGAATCATCAGGATAAATTTTTGTTAAGGTAATCGGATCGAAAAAAGTTCGATAATTGCCTTTTAAAGCGAGATTTTGAATCGCTTTCCATCCATAAGGTGTTCTGTTGATCTCTGGACATAAAATCATGAACAGAGCAAAAGCAATCTGGGTGATTAGAAAGAGAATTCCTTTGCCAAATTGCTTATGAAATAAATTTCCACTCCCACAGATGAAGAACGATAATTTTGTTCCCACGCTACCATCGACAAACATCATCCATAAATTCTTAAAAACTCGACCGATTTTTAAGCCGAGGTTTTTAAAGAATGAAGCGATACCTTTGCCGATGTTGGTGAAGAAATGCCCTACTGCTTTACAAGCACTAAGAAAAATGTTTTGCTTTTCTTTCCCCTTTTCTGGGGACGGTGTTTGGACATCAGCCATGCATTATCTCCTTTCTGACCAATTTGTTTGGCGAATAAAAAGTTAGATAATTATGCAATATCTACTGGTAAATCTTCAGGAATGGTATCAGGCAATTTACCCTTTTGCCAAATGTGTTCCATGATGTAGAGAGTCTCTCTAAGTTTTGCAAGAGTTCCATAGGTTCCGCCATCGTTGATGACAGCGTTTTTATAGTAATCGGGAGCGTTCTTAGAATAGTAATAGGTATTTAATGTACCAGTGACAAATGGTTGAGGAATGCCATAGGCAGCCATTGAAGTTTGAGCAACGGCTAAATCGTATACGGTTGGATCAACTTGATCTTGAATTTCGGCGATGTCATCTTCTGCGCCTAAATATGCGGGGACGTTGGCGCATTCAACGAAAGATTGAAGTTGAATTTCTTTACTTGATAAGTAAGAGATGATCTCTTGCATATATGGATACTTCTTAGCACTGGCAGCGAAGTTCATCATTAAAACTTTGCAATCAGCGAATGTTCCACCTTGCATGACGGTTCCTTCGGAAATGGCGCTTAATCCAGCGACATCATCGGCACTTAATGTATAAGTTGGAATGAGAGTAATGCCAGTTTTGCTCTTACCAATTGCGGTGGTAAAGGCATCATAATGCCAGGCTCCACCAATCATGCTGAGAACGGCTTTGTTAGCAATTGTTGTGGCCCAGTTACTATCGCCAGGAAGTAGACCACCATTGTCATTATTGAAAGTGCGTTGCGCCCATCTTAATGAAGCGATTTCATCATCGCCTTGAGCGTAGCAGTTATTCTTTTCCAAATTTTTATAAATCTTTAAGGAAGTGTAGTTATTAGAAGCGTTGACCGCTAAGAGGTTGAATGAATAGTTAAATCCATCAGTATCAGAAATAGTAAAGGCTTTCGTTTTTGAACTCTTTGCGGCAGCGGCTTGCATTAAGCCTTCAAAAGATTGAGCCTGTTCAGCGGTGACATAGTCTTTGTTGTAATAAAGCATGAGGGCTTGCGAAATAAAGGGGACACCATAGAGATTGCGAACAGTATCATATGTTGAATAAACGACATCGAGATATGAAGCTGGGTTATCATCAGTCACTTGGTTGATAAGCGTTTCATCAGTAAAAGGGTAAACTAAGCCTCTTTCGACCAGTTTTCCAATGTTGTCGTGAGCGGTGACGATGATGTCTCCACAGGCAGTATTGTCAGTCGCCATAGCTCCACCGACAGTACCGGTATCAACGCCGGTTACGCTAATGGTGTATTTGAAATCGGGATGCGATTCAACATACTCATTGCAAACTTGTTGATAAAATTCGGCGGATTCTTCGCCGACCCAGAGTGTGATAACTGTGCTTTCGCCACAACTTACTAGAGGTAAAGTCATTCCAGCGAGAAGGAGCGCAGTAATCAAAATTTTTTTTGATTTCATAATTATCTCCTATATTTTTTCCTTCAAAGAAGAAGGTTCATAAATAGTATATTTTCGTTTGAAAGAAAAAACAACAACAAAAGGCCGCATGATGCGCGCACGCGTAAAGAACAAGGAAATATGCCAATTATTCTTCGGATACTAAGGGAACAAAGGATTTTTTGTCTATCACTTTCGTGCCAGTGACTAAATCGTGAAGTGTTCGCCCACTCTTAACTAAGGAAGCTATTAGCAAAAAGACAAGTGGCATGATATAAAAAGTTTTTAAGGAAAAGAATAGAAAGGGGAGACATCCTTCAATAATTAGGATAAATAGAAAACGGAAAACGACTTGATACCAACGGGCTCGTGATTGATATCTAGTAGAAATTAATTGTTGCTCCGTGAAGAGTTGGCCAATCGTGGCTCGCCTTTTATTTAATAAGGGGACCATCAATAGGAAGATGGTCAGTGAGACAGTGCCACACAAAACGTTGATTCCATAATGAATGAGGTCTTTATCAAAAGTCAGGTTTTTATAAGTACTATTTTCTTGCAATGATTGAATGTATTCATCGTATATTTCTTGGGTAGAATCAGGAATATTCTTAACAATATAGGTTCGTTCTTCTTCGTCGACATAAGTTTGATAGTTTTGATATTCATCCTCGTTACTCTCGTTGATTAAAATTTTTTCACCATAACCGGTTTCCAATTTGGTCATATCTTGGATTTCAACAATTTGATGTTTATATTGATTATAAGTATTGGCGATTGGAGTGTTCATACAGCCAAAATAGCAAAGCCAAAAAAAGAAAAAGATGATGCATATGTCAATTAAGCCACCACCAAGACGTTGCATGAAATGCGGTTTAATATTTTCCGTGGTTGATTGATTAATTATTTTACTGTCTTCAGCAGGATTATTGGTTCTTTGCATATCCATATTATAAAACAAAAGACGGATATTTCTATCCATCTTTTCATTAACTGAACGACACTAGCAGAGGCGCATGTCAGTCTCAGATTGCCATACTTCAATATTTTCTCCATCAATCCAGACATTTGCTGATAACTCAGCAAATTGAGGTTCGACTTCAATGAGTAGCTTCTGAGCATTGATATCAAGAACGGCGTATTTTTGATTGCCGTAGTCGATTGTTCTTTCGACTGTGGCAGGAATTCCACCTTCGGGAACGATATGCATCGCTTTGCGATCAAAGACATAATGATATTTTTTCTTGTAGGCATCATTGCCTTCAATGGCGTTGATTTTAAAGCCATTGCTTTGAGGAGCAGGAATTTGAACTGACTCAATGTCATAGAAGAAGTTGAGAACTCGCTTGCCTTTCTCTTTAACTTCTTTTTTGCCGAAGAATCCATAGAGCATTTCTTGTTTCTTTACTGGAGAGAGGAGAGCTTCTTCACCGACTACGATTTCTACTTTATCATTGAGAATCGCGAAGTGATAATCATCTCCAGGTTTGACACTTTCATCAACGAGCGCGAAGAGATAACGATCGCCATATTCGAGATAGGCGAGACATTTATCTTCGATCTCTTCGATAGTGTGAACTTTGAGATGGAAGTCTTTTCCTGGCACAATTGCGTAAGGTGGAATTTCCATCATGAATTCTTTTCTTTCTCCTAAGGCTTCAACAAAAGCAGGAGGAAGAACGACTTTTTTATCAAGCACCACCATTTTTTTATTTTCCACTTTTGCTTGAACAGGAGTGAAATCTGGGATGGCAGAGATAAGAGTAATTTCAGTTTCTTTATCGAAGAAGTGAATCTTGTCATTATCGATGGCTAAGTTGACTAAATCACCGACTTCAATGGGAGAACTTTCCACTGTTTTAATAGTGATATTTTTGCCGACATCTTTTAATGTGAAATCATCGCTTCCTAAACCAATTTCACCGTAGATAATGCTTTCGTTGCCGAGGTGTTCGACGGCGTTAACATGGCATTTTAAACCAGTGGATTTGTGGCTTGTCTTAATATGTTCTGGGCGAATGCCAAGAGTGACTTTTACATCACCATGGATGTAGCTATCATGAACTTTGCTGACCTTTTCGAATGGTAATTTAATTTTGCTGCCATCGATGAATTCCATATCGACAATATCGCCAACTCTATTGAGAGTAACATCGAAGAAATTCATCTGAGGGCTACCAATGAATCCTGCCACGAATTTGTTATAGGGCTTATTGTATAAGTTCATCGGGGTGTCGATTTGTTGGACATATCCCAACTTCATAACGACGATACGGGTGCCCATCGTCATAGCTTCGACTTGGTCGTGAGTAACATAGATAAAAGTGGTCGCTAGTTTCTTATGCAATTTGGTAATTTCGGTTCTCATCTGAGCCCGAAGTTTTGCATCGAGGTTACTGAGAGGCTCATCGAGTAAGAAGACTTTTGGGTCACGAACAATGGCGCGCCCTAAGGCCACACGTTGACGTTGACCACCGGACATCGCTTTGGGTTTGCGATCAAGATAATCTTCAATATCCAATATTTTGGCGGCTTCCATTACTTTTTCGTGGATGACTTCTTTTGAAACATGACGATTTTTTAAACCGAAAGCCATGTTCTCATAAACTGTCATATGAGGATAAAGGGCGTAGTTTTGGAACACCATGGCGATATCGCGATCTTTTGGTTCCATATCATTGACAAGAATGTCTTCAATGAATAAGTCACCTGCAGTGATTGCCTCAAGACCGGCGATCATACGAAGTGTCGTTGATTTTCCACAGCCAGAAGGGCCGACGAAAACAATGAATTCCTTATCTTGAATATCAATGTTGAAATCATTAACTGCCTTGTGACCGTTGTCGTAGACTTTGTAAATGTGACTAAGCCTTAAATTTGCCATATAGCCTCCTTATAGATTAGTGAAGTAGTACTAACCATTATTTTAACTTGTTTTGATTGAAAGAAAAGTGTTATCTATCTTCCTCTAGGGGAGAAAGAGAGATACCCTTCCTTTCTAAATACAGGATAATTTCATTGCTACCCTTGATGTGCGAAGGCATCGAACAAAAGCGTTTTCTCTTAGAATAGATGAGGTACATCTCATCGATTAGGATAATCTTTTTGATTTTATCAAAAGGAAGTGTGTTTTTTATCCAGAAAATGCGATTGATTAAGCAGTCATTTTTCACTTCGACATAATGGAATAATTGATCAAGTAAAACAACGATTCCAATGATGGCGAATAAGCCCGCAAAAATATAGACAAGAATCGCAATCAAAAGGTTAGATCGGTCCCAAATAAAGTAACCTAGCGCGGCCAAAGATATAACAATGTCCACGATTAAAAAGATAACTAAGCCTTTTATGGGGTAAGTTCTTAACTTTTGTTTCTTCATTAGATGACTTTCTTTAATACTGCTGATGTATTAGCCGATAAGTTTATGGATGAATAAATGGTTCCGGGAATTAAAGAAGCATTGTTAGAGAATAATAATTGATAACTATTGCCAAGAGAGACATTGCCATTATTTAGCCCATGAACAACGAATAATTCACCCTCTTCAGTATTCAAACGATAGGAAATTAGACCAGTCGAATTATTCGCTGACGCTCCTAAAATAGCATCGTTAATTTCAGCGCGAGTCGAGAGAGTTAATTGTGGGTTTTGTTTGCGGAAAGCAATTAATTCTTTAAACCACTCAAACATCGACAAATTGTCTACTTTCAAAGAGTAATCCATATTATTAATTAAATCGCCCACGTTATAGGAGTTACCAGAATATTTTTTCACTTCTCCATCCATGTAAGCTTTGCTTCTCATAAAGTCTTCGCCTTCTTGCATGAAAGGAACACCCTGAGCGGTGAAGACCACCATTTCTGATTGAGAATAGACATTATTTAATGAACGAGATGTGGGCACTTTTTGAACGAGTTGATCATATAAGGTGTAGTTATCGTGACACGAGACATAGTTAATCACTTGTTCAGGTTGAATTGTTTTAGCATTTGAGGAAAACACTCCTTCAATACCAGGAAGGATGCTCGAGGCATTTCCGACAAGACCTCCCACCCAGCCTAAAGTAGGATTATTATCTCCTCTGACGGCGTTACGGATGACATCGTTGAAGGCTCCAACGTAGTTGCCTTCTCCGGCGAAATAAGATTGAGACAAACTAGATTGAACGGTTTGTTGAGAGGTTAAAGCAGTACTTGAGGTTCCACCTTTTAGTTTGGAAGTACCACCCGTCCAAGGTTCACCATAGACCATGATGTCATCATATACAGCCGAACAATCTTGATAAACATCAATCATTGTTTGATTATCCATTAAACCCATTAGGTCAAAACGGAAACCAGATAAATGATATTCATCAATCCAGAATTTGCTGGATTCACGGACAAATTTATTGACCATGAATCTTTCGCTGGCCATTTCGTTTCCACAGCCAGATCCATTATAGGGAACACCACCGGATTTAGTGCGGTGATAATAATAAGGCATAATCTTTTGGAAATTAGAATCAGTGAATGAGGAAGTATGATTATAAACAACGTCCATATTAATGTTGATTCCGGCTTCATGGAAAGCCATCACCATTTCTTTAAATTCGCGAATACGAACTGCTCCATCCATTGGATCGGTGGAATAACTTCCTTCGAGAACGTTATAGTTTTGTGGATCATATCCCCAGTTATAGTTATCAGTTCCCATAGAAGTGTCGAGAGTAGATTCATCAATGCTTGAGAAATCATAGAATGGCTGAATTTGAACATGGGTGACGCCAAGTTCTTCCATGTGATCTAATCCGGTTTTAATGGTTGTTAAGCCTTCTGTGTAGGTGGTGCCAGTTTCAGCCAAGCCGCTGAATTTTCCACGTTTACTTTCAGTAACACCACTATTTGGATTAATAGTCATATCGCGAACATGAATTTCATAAATCGAAGCATCGGTTCCGTTATCGCCAAAGTCGGGGCGAGTATCGAGATCCCAGCCATCAATTTCAGCATTAAGAGCAGCAAAATTAACCACCATGCCACGCTTGCCGTTTACACCAGCTGATTTTGCGTATGGGTCAACAACTTCGTTAGTGCCTAGAGAGTTAACGACGGTATAAGTATAATATTTATTTGATAAATCACTATTGACCGTGTAAGACCAAACGCCATCATTTCCATATGTCATTGCGTAGGTATTTGCCGGGGTGAGATCGTCAATATAGTCACCACTATCATAGATTTTTAAGGTTACGCTTGAACAAACAGGCGCCCATAATTTAAAGGTAGTAGCAGTAGGCATTGTTGGATTGCCCGCAAAAGATACACCTAAATCATCACCGGTATATGAATATTCAGAGATAAACTCATCAGATTCAAAATACTTTGTTAGTATCATCGTGCTGCTATCGGTAAAATTAGCAGAGAATTTATAACCGACTGTAACAACATCGCTAATATTAATATCTTTCTTAAAAACTAGATTGCACTCAGCAAAGATGACATTAGCCACTTTCTTTGTGACAGAATCTTCAACGGAGAATGAGGTTTCAGCTACTCCGTTAATGAAAACTTCAAAACGAGGGGAGTAAATCTTAAAATCTGTTTTGCTAGTATCTATCATGATATAAATTGTTCTTTTATCGACATATCGGACTGTAGACATAGTCGACATAAAGACGCTTGATTGCGTATAGAATAGTCTTGCCGTTGAACTCTTGGCATAGAGTCTTTGAATGCCACCAGGATTAGTGGGAGCTACTTCACCTAATAGGTCACTATCAGGGTCTTTGCTATAAGTTCCCGACCAGGTAGCAGTAGTTGATTGACAAGTTGTGATAACAATACCAATATTGCTAATACTTTCGCCATCAGCGGCGACATCAGCAACGGGAATATCGCAAATAACACCAAAGGCGTTATATTTAGTGAATTCGTACCACCAACCATTTCCACCTCCAGTATCCCAAGCCCAAATTCTCCATTTGTCATAATTGCTATATGACTCATTGTTGTCATTTCGGCGATAGAATACGCGAATTACATCCGTGGTTTCTTCTTCTAAAGAATCGTAATCGGTTTCATCTAGTTCGAAAGCTTCGACTTGAGTGGGAAGAGTCAATACGACATCTTCTTCATCTGGTCCGTAGCCTTCTCCGCCACATGCGACAAGACCAATTGTCATAACCACGGATGCGAGTAAGGCAAAAAGTTTCTTTTTCATAAGTTTACCTCCTAAAAGTTGCTTGCATTATAAAATTGATCGCTAACAGATATATCTACGCTTTGTTTAATAGCGTTATCATCCCAAGCATGAATGTTAGTAATTTGATAGTCTTTTGGGAATGTGGCAAGTAGAAAGCCAACATAGTTGGTTTGAGAGAAGTCGATTAAAAGGACTCCTTGATCAATTGTGTAATTCTTTAACCATGAACTCTCGCCACTGCTTGGCCATGCCCAGTAGTATAGTTCGTAGTCAGTATAGTATTTGCTATCCAAATTAACAACATTGAATAAGTCTTCATTAACCAACTCTATTTTTGTGTAAACAAAGGTTTTAGAAATAGAAAATTCATCATTGCTGGCGGAAACAAATAGAGTTATCTGATTATTTTCATCAACGACATCACCGAGAATAATTGACTTTGTTAATTCAAAGCTGATTGCGGTTCCACCATTGATCTGATAGTAACTTTCACTAGCGTGATTTACTTCCAAATCCACTTGTAAAGAATCGACAAACGAACCTCCTCGATTTGATATCTCGATTGTAGGACGATTGAGGTGTTTAGACATGGTTAGAACAATAATGCCAGAAGTATCAAACGTTACTTTTGCCTTACCTTTATTGACTGTAATCGCCTCTTTTGTTAATTGATTATAATAGACGCCCGACTTCAAATTGGGCAACTGAATAGTTTTCGTGCTTGCGCCAGCAAAATCAATGATGACTGCTCCGCCATTTTCTTCATTGAAGCGTTCGTTAATAAATACCGAGCCATCAGATGATAGACTTTCTTCGTATCCGATAAATCGATTATGAAAATTGTTAATGCATCCAATAATTGGGGCTTCAAAATGATACGAACCAATTGACCCAACAGTTAATGATTCATCAGGACGAGCTAAAAATGAACAATTCAAATCTTTTCTTGAGGCCATAACAGCCCATCTTTGAGCGGTGCGTAGTTGGCCAGAATGACTAGAAGCAGTAATATAGGTATCAT
>CAYFSI010000012.1:0-21866 GCA_964345825.1 uncultured Staphylococcaceae bacterium
AACGCCCTGTCGATCCTAACTTAGCTATGACTGGTGAAGTTACCTTGCGTGGTAATGCTCTCCCCATCGGCGGTTTGCGTGAGAAATCTCTCGCTGCTCTCCGTTCGGGAATACAAACCATTATCGTTCCGAAAGGCAACAAAAAGGATGCTGATGAACTTCCAAAGGAAGTCAAACAGTCACTCAAAATTCTTTATATGACCACTGTCGAAGACGCGGTTAAGGTAGCGTTTACTAAGTAACATGATTAATTTTCTCAACGTTACTTTTATCAAATCAGCCCCGAGTTATTCGGAGGCACCAGATGGATTATTTCCTGAAGTTTTGATTGTCGGTAAAAGTAACGTGGGAAAGTCCACGCTTATCAATTCTCTTTCTCAAAGAAAGCGACTCGCTTATACCTCCTCAAAACCAGGTCATACGAGATTGCTCAATTATTATTTGATTGATAACCAATTCTATCTAGTCGACGCTCCTGGGTATGGCTATGCTCGTGGTGGTGTCGATTTGGATGCCCTATTTGGTAGAATGATGGAAGATTACTTCACCAATTGCCAAAAACTAAAACTAGTTCTTGTTCTTTTAGATTCTCGCCGCGAGATGAATGTCAACGATCAAGAAATCCTCTCTTATGTGATGGCCAATAATATTCCCTATTTTGTGATCATCACCAAAGTAGATAAGGTTAATCAGAAAGAAAAATTCGCTCTCGTCAAACATTTAAAAGAAATGAATGTTGCTGAAGATAAACTTTTCTATACCAGTTCTTTGCATCCTCGAACCATCGAGAGTTTAAAAACTGCTATTGAAAAGGTTATTTAATTATATTAGACTTAATTATAAGCTCGTTGATAAAGAGGAGTAACTTATTGTTTCTATATAGAGAATCGAGGATGGTGGAAGCTCGATAAGAAAGATAAGCGAAGGTCACTTTGGAGAGATAGTTGCCTAACGAAAATAGGTTAATGAAGTGCATCGCAAGATGAACTAAGGTGGTACCACGCCGCAAGCGTCCTTAGATAAGGGCGTTTTATTTTACGTCCGGAGGCACCTATGTTAGAAAAACGTTACGATCACCAAACTGTTGAAGAGGGAAAATACGAGGGATGGAAAGCTCGTGGATATTTTCAAGCCGGAGATAAAAATAAAGTTCCTTTTTCCATTGTTATTCCCCCTCCAAACGTCACTGGTAAATTGCATATTGGTCACGCCTTAGATACAACCATTCAAGATATCATTGCGCGCTATAAAAGAATGAAAGGCTTTGATGTCTGCTATCTACCTGGCATGGATCACGCTGGTATCGCTACTCAAGCCAAAGTAATGGATAAACTAGCAAAATCAGGCATTGATGTAACAAAACTCACTCGTGAAGAGTTTTTAGAGTGGGCTTGGAAGTGGAAAGAAGAATACGCCGAATCAATCCACGAACAATGGAAAGTATTAGGTTTATCCCTTGATTATTCTCGCGAAAGATTCACTCTTGATGAAGGCTTAAATGAAGCAGTCCGAAAAGTGTTTGTCGATTTATATCATCGCGGATTAATCTACCAAGGTGAAAGAATCATCAACTGGGATCCAGTTTTAAAGACCGCGCTTAGCAATGTGGAAGTCATCCATCAAGATGATGCTGGACATATGTACTATGTCCGCTACCCAATCGTTGGCACCAAAGAAGCCCTTATTGTCGCAACCACTCGTCCAGAAACAATGTTTGGCGATGTGTGCGTAGTGGTTAATCCAACTGATAAAAGATATCAAAAATACATCGGGATGAAGGTTATAAATCCTGCCAATGGACAATCTATTCCTGTCATCGCTGATGAATATGTTGACACTTCTTTTGGAACTGGAGCGATGAAATGTACTCCTGCACATGATCCAAACGATTTTGTGCTTGGTGAAAAATATCATCTCGAGAAACCAATTATATTTAATAAAGACGCGACGATGAATCGCTTATGTGGCAAATATGAAGGCCAAGATCGTTTTGTGTGTCGCGAGAATTTACTTAAACAAATAAAAGAAGATGGCAACTTTGTCAAAATTGAAGAGATGGTTCATCCTGTTGGACATAGCGAAAGAAGCAATGCTGTGGTAGAACCAATGCTTTCTAAACAATGGTTTGTGAAGATGAAGCCATTGGCAGAACAAGCTCTCGCCAATCAAAGAAGTGATAAAAAAGTCAACTTTGTTCCGGAGAGATTTGAAAATGTCTTCACTCAATGGATGGAAAAAATTGAAGATTGGTGTGTGTCTCGCCAGCTGTGGTGGGGACATCGCATCCCAGCTTATACAAACAAGAAAACAGGTGAACTATTAGTCAGCATTAATCCTCCTAAAGATATCAGAAATTGGGAGCAAGATCCTGATGTTCTCGATACATGGTTTTCCAGTGCTTTATGGCCGTTTTCAACCTTTGGTTGGCCTGAAATCACTGCTGATTTCCAACGTTATTTTCCAACCAATGTTTTGGTGACGGGCTATGACATTATTTTCTTCTGGGTTAGCCGCATGGTTTTCCAATCATTAGAAATGACCGGCCAATCTCCATTTAAAGAAACCGTTATTCACGGACTAGTTCGCGATAATCTTGGCCGAAAGATGAATAAATCATTAGGAAATGGTGTTGATCCTATTTTAGTATCCAAAACCTATGGAGCGGACGCTCTTCGCTATTTTTTGACCACAAATTGCACTCCTGGCCAAGATATGAGATATATCGAAGAAAAAGTCGCTGCTGCTTCTAATTACCTTAATAAGATATGGAATTCAGCACGTTATGTGCTAAGTGTTTTACCAGAAAATTTTGCTTCGGTTAATTTTGGCTCATTGCACCTATCACCTCTTGATCAGTGGATTATTAATCGTCTAGAAGATACGATTGAAAAAGTGACTTCCAACATGGAAAAATATGATTTCAACGCAGCCAGCACCCATCTTTACAACTTTGTCTATGATGATTTCTGCTCTCAGTATCTAGAGATGAGTAAAGTATCATTATCTTCAGATGATGAGACAAGTATTAAAACCACTCACCAAGTTCTTTACAAGTGCTTGAAGGCCATTATTCTTTTAATTTATCCTTACACTCCCTTCATTGCTGAAGAATTATATCTATCCTTGCCAGAACATCTTGAATCAATCATGTTGGATAGTTACCCATTAGTGGAAGAAAATTTGATTGATAAGAGCGTGAATGATGAAGTAAATATGCTTTTCTCAATGATTAGAGATGTCAGAAACTACAAGATCGAAAATAAATTAGCACCCAACGCTCAACTGAATTTATTTCTCAATCTAAAGATTAAAGTGTTTGATGCCTACTTCATCTATTTAAAGAGATTCACTTTTAGTGATATTAAAGTCATCGGTGAAGAAATTCTCTCCAAAAGAGGTGAACTAAGGATTTATGATTGTGGTGATATGCTGATCGACAATCAAACTGGGCGAGATGAAATTATTGCTCGCATCAATAAAGAAATTGAAGAGACAAAAAATGAGATTGCTAGAGCGGAGAAAATGCTCTTCAATGATAATTTCATCGCAAAAGCTCCACAAGAAAAGATTGAACTAGAAAAAAGTAAGTTAAATAAGCACAGAGATAATCTTAAATCTCTACTTGAGAAAAAAGAAAGACTTTCCTAATTTTTCAAACTAATCTTTGCAAAAGGCCTCCTAAATCAATAGGAGGTTTTTTATGAATTACATTGAACTCACGAATCAAGAAATGGTTTCTCATCATGTGGGTGAAGCGATTACTCTCGCCACCGTTATGGCCCTTATTGCTGTCGCTATTGTGGCGGTCGTTGTCTATCGCTTATTCATTTCTAATAAGGGCAGTGCAACGATTCCTGGCGGTTGGAAGTTTACCTGGAATTAATTTTGGCACCCATTAAAGATTTGCCCATCCTCGAAAGACCCCGAGAAAAAGCGATGCGTTATGGTGTGGAGTCACTTTCCAACGTTGAACTATTGGCCGTCATAATTGGTTCAGGAACGAAAGATCATTCTGCCTTAGATATTGCCCAGAAAATCATCACTGATAAAAAAGGATTATCCAATGTTTTTCATTGTCCTTATCAAGACTTTATTATTTATCAAGGTGTTAACAAAACATCGGCGATTAAACTGTCCGCAACTTTTGAATTGGGCAAGCGTTATCAAATCGGAAAAGCCGAAAGTGAAGATGCAGTTGTGGACTCTTCAATGATTTATCTAAAATATGCCCCGCAGCTCATTAATCAGCCACAGGAAAAAATAGTCATTGTCACTTTGAATCGCCAAAAGAAAATAACTCATGAACACGTGCTATCAATTGGAAGCGAGAATAATGTCGCTTGTTCAATACGCGATATTTTGAGAATTATGGTCCTAAACAAAGGCACGTATTTCTATCTAATTCACAATCATCCTGGAAATAATATGGATCCATCTCAACAGGACATTGCTTTTACTTCTTCCATCATCAATGAAGCCAAAAGAATTGGTTTTAACCTCATCGATCATTTAATCATTGGAGATGGGGGTGCTTATTCGTTTAGAACGAATGGATTATTGCCTGAAAATAAATGAAATTGAAATTGACACCCCTTTATAACTTATGTTATATTACAAACGTTGTCGCCTCGTAAGCTACAACCGCCTAGAAAAGGTTCACAAATCTATTAAGATACCTTAATAGCGAGTCATTAGTGTATTGATAAGGAGGGACATTATGTACGCAATTATCGAAACTGGTGGTAAGCAAATCCGCGTTGAAGTTGGTTCTAAAATCTTTGTTGAAAAGTTAGAAGCCGAAGTCAACTCGACCGTTACTTTTGACAAAGTTCTACTCGTTAGCAACAAATCAATGAAAGTCGGCACCCCATATGTCGCCGGTGCAACCGTCACCGCGAAAGTGGAAAAACAAGGCTTATCCAAAAAGATTCGTGTCTTCAAGTATAAAAACAAGACAAACTACCATAAAACAATTGGTCACCGTCAACCATATACTTGCTTAGTCATTGAAACTATCAACAATTAGCAATTAGCCATGATTAAAATTTTAATCAAAAACGAAGGAAAGAAGGTCAAACTTCTCGAAGTGAAAGGTCACGCTAGTAGCGGTCCTTACGGCGAAGATCTCGTGTGTGCAGCAGTTTCTGCTGTTGTCACAGGCGGATTTAATGCCATTAAAGACGTCGAAAACATCGAAATTATCCTTCAAGAAGGTTATGCTTCACTCGAAGCAAAGAAACCGCTTTCCCCACATGATGAAGTAGTGGTTGATACAATTATCGCTGGTTTAGAAACCATCGCTGAGAGTAATCAACAATTCATCCAAGTAAAAAAACTTTAGAAAGGGTGTCATAGATTATGATGTTTAAATTAAATCTTCAACTCTTCGCTTCTAAAAAAGGTGTTGGGTCGACAAGAAACGGCCGTGATTCAGCTGGTCGCCGATTAGGTGCCAAAGTGGCTGATGGTCAATGGTGCCACGCTGGTTCCATTCTCTATCGTCAAAGAGGAACTAAAATCTATCCAGGTGAAAATACCCTCAGAGGGAAAGATGATACAATTTTTGCTACCGCTAGTGGTGTAGCAAAGTATTATCGCGTTGGAAAAGATCGTACGGCAGTGAAAATTGTCGTTGCTGAATAACGTAAAAAATAATGATTAAGACCACTAAATTGTGGTCTTTTTCTTTATGTACTTGTATAATACAAGAGGAGCTATTCATATGTTTATTGATCGCGCAGTCGTGGAAGTTCGCTCTGGCAAAGGTGGCAATGGTGCCATCGCTTTTCTACGTGAGAAGTTTATGCCTAATGGCGGTCCTGCCGGAGGTAACGGAGGACGTGGAGCAAGTGTCATATTTAGAGCCAATAGCCATATCAATACGCTCATAAATTTTCGTCACAGCAAAACCTTCATTGGTCCTGATGGCGAAAAAGGTGGTATTAAAAACCAGTATGGCAGATCGAGTCAGGACATTGTTGTAGATGTTCCGGTCGGGACTGTTATTTTTGAAGAAAAAGATCACAAAGTTGTCGCAGATCTCAATGAGGATGGCAAAATTGTCATCGTCGCAAAAGGTGGACGTGGTGGCCGAGGCAATACTTGTTTTAAAAGCTCGACTAATCGCGCTCCCAAAACTGCCGAAAATGGTGAACCAGGCGAAACCAAACGGCTCATTTTGGAATTAAAATTATTAGCTGATGTCGGCTTAGTGGGATATCCAAGCGTTGGTAAGTCCACTCTGCTTTCACTAGTGACAAGTGCTACTCCTGAAATAGCTGACTATCCTTTTACAACCATCGTTCCAAATCTTGGAGTGGTGACTACCAAGGATGGAAGAAGCTTTGTCATGGCTGACCTTCCAGGACTTATCGAAGGCGCTCATCAAGGCAAAGGACTAGGATTACGTTTCCTCCGTCATATTGAGAGATGCCGCGTTATCGTTCATATCATCAATGTCGGTCTTTCTGACCGTGATCCCTATAAGGATTATTTAGTTATAAATAACGAACTAAAAAGTTATGGTTTTGGTCTTGATAAACGACCAGTTGTTCTTGTCGCAAGCAAGATGGATGAAGAAGGCGCTAGTGAAAGATTAGCTAAATTTGAAAAACAAGTCGGTTTACCCGTTATTCCTATCTCTGCTATCACCGAGCAAGGACTTGATCTATTGCTTTATAAATGCGCAGATTTGTTAGATAAAACTCCAGCCTTTCCGCTTTACGGCGATGATGAAAAGGAACTGGATTTCAAAGTGTACGAGCTACCTGAAGCTGAAAAAGAATTTTCTATTCGTCGCCTCGATGCTCATAAATGGAAAATTGAAGGAGACAAACTTATCAAATTCTATCGCATGACCAACATTACCACTGATGAAGGAATGATGGTTTTGATGATGAAAATTCGTAAACTAAAGGTTGATGACGCTCTCGAAAAACTCGGTGCTTCGGATGGAGACACTGTTTTCCTAGACGACTTTTCTTTTGAATATTGGAGTTAATACATGAAACTTGCAAACTATCTTCAGGAAATCAAACAATTCTTAAAAGAGATGCTCAACAAAACAGGGACATCCACTTATGTTCTTGGCCTTTCAGGAGGTATTGATTCCTCCTTAGTGGCGGTTTTGGCCAAAGAAGCAGTTGGCATAGAAAAGTTGATGTGTATCATGATGCCAATCGATTCCCATCCTGATGATTTGAAAAATGCTCTCTATCTTGCCGATCATTTCAAATTAAATTATTTAGTCATCGATGGCTCGAAGAGTTTCCATGCTACAGTTGATGAATACAAAAAACAAGGTGTCGAACTTTCGCTCGCTGCTTTAACTAATCTTAAGGTTAGAATCCGAATGACCATTCTTTATGCCTATGCTCAAACCCATAATGGCTTAGTGCTTGGCACCGATAATATGGATGAAAGATACACTGGTTATTTCACCAAATATGGTGATGGTGGAGTTGACTTAATGCCAATTGCTCATCTCGTAAAAGCCGAAGTGATGGAAGCCGCTTCAATGCTGGGTGTTCCTTCCTATTTAGTCACTCGCGTTCCAACGGCGGGATTATTCCCAGGACAAACTGATGAAAAAGAGATGGGGGTTACCTATCGTGATTTAGATGCCTATTTATTAGGAAAAGAAGTGAGTGAAGAAGCCAAGAAGAGAATTGAACATCTTCACAGAATCAGCAACCATAAACGCGAACCGATTCCGACGCCTAGTGAATACGTAAGAGAAAAAGATGGAAAATAAGAAAGTTTTCATCGCTATTTTGGCGAGTTTATTGACCGCCTTGATATCTATTGGCTTAATCATTTTGATTGTCAGCATTTACTAACAAAGGAGAAAGAACGATGATTTATTTCCTCAAAGGACTTGTCGCCCAAATTGACAAGGACACTGTCGTAGTCGATGTTCATGATATTGGCTACCAAGTCTTAGTTTCCCATATTGATGACTATGAAATCGGACATGAGGTTTTCCTTTATACTCATAATGTTGTGAGAGAGGATGAACAGTATCTCATTGGCTTTAAAGCCTTAGAAGAAAAATCCGTCTTTTTATCACTTATTAAAGTCAAGGGTCTCGGCCCTCGAACCGCAATCAATGCCTTAAAAGCAACTACTCCCCAACAAGTAATAACCGCGATTGCAAGCAACAATGTTGCTTACCTTAAAAAATTACCTGGTATTGGCGCAAAAGCTGCCGCTCAAATTATCCTTGATTTAAAGGGTGTTTTAACTGGCGGAGAGAAAGGTAATCCTGAAGTATATGAAGATGTCTACGATGCTCTTAAAGAGATGGGCTTTAAAGGCGCTGCTATTGATCGCGTTTTAGCGACGATTAATGAACCAGAAGCCAAGCCGGAAGATATCCTTCGATTAGCCCTTTCCAAATTAAATGAATTGAAGAAAAAATAGGAGAAGATATGCCTAGATTAATAGATGCATTACCCCATGAAAATGACCACCAAGAAGAAATTTCTTTGCGCCCTCGCACTCTTGATGAGTACGTCGGTCAAAAGGACTTAAAGAAAAATCTCCGCATCTTTATTGGTGCCGCGCTTCATCGTGATGAACCACTTGATCATCTTTTATTTTATGGTCCTCCCGGACTAGGAAAAACCACTCTTGCTTATGTCATTGCTAACGAGATGAAAGCTCAAATACATGTGACGACTGGGCCAAGTATAGAAAAAACCGGTGATTTAGCCGCTATTTTGTCTGAATTAAAACCAGGTGACATCCTTTTTATTGATGAAATTCATCGCCTCCCTCGCATTATTGAAGAATCTCTTTTTACTGCCATGGAAGACTTCCGTTTCTCCGTAGTGATCAATCGTGAAAATGGTTCTCGTTCTCTGACGATGGATTTGCCTCCTTTCACTTTGATTGGAGCAACTACTCGGGCAGGAAATTTAAGCTCGCCTTTAAGAGCTCGTTTTGGTATAACCGAAAAAATCAATTATTATGACCAAGATGAAATTCGCCAAATTGTCTTGAGAACGGCCCGTGTTTTTAAAACAGAAATAGCCCCTCAAGCCGCGACTATTATCTCTCAAAGAAGTCGTGGAACACCCCGAATTGCCAACCGCCTTTTTAGAAGAGTTCGTGACTTCGCAAACTACGAAGGCAAAGACACCATTTCACTTGAAGACACCGACAAAGCTTTGAAGGCTCTCAAAGTAGATGAAATTGGCCTCGATGATGTTGATGTTCGCTATTTGGAAACTCTCATTAATCGTTTCCATGGTGGTCCTGTTGGACTAGATACATTAGCCAACGCCATCGGAGAAGAAATACCAAATCTTGAAGATGTCTATGAGCCATATCTCCTCCAAATTGGGATGATTGAAAGAACCCCGCGAGGAAGAGTTGCTAATGAAAAAGCTTACCAGCATCTAAAAATTTTACATCAAAACAAACTATTTTAACCATTCTTCGGTTAACCGAAGATTATTGCGCTATGCGAGTGTACATACGCGCAATTTATTATTGCATACATAGCGCATCTGTTGTATGTTATAACATAGGCGCGCCAGCGTTATTACTATCACTCAGGAGGAAACATTATGCGTAGACTTTGGGCTTATATTGTCTTAGCCTTCACGGCTTTAGTTCTTGTAGGAACGACATTTGTGGGAGAAATCACAAAAGTCAATTCGAACAATCAATTTGAAAATGGAAGAGAAATCACTTTCCGTGTTTCAGATAAGGATGATGAAGAAGTTGAATTCAGCGACACCATCGCGGTTGATGACATCACCGCTATGATGAAAAAACGTTTAGAAACCGCAAAAGTAACTTCATATGAAATTTTGACTGTCGGTTATGACACTGTCAAAGTGAGATTGAGTGAAAAGAGCGCTTCTGATTATCAAAACATCACGACCTATCTCACATTCAACGGCAATCTTGGTTTAACTTATGGTGACGAGGCTTTAACCGCTGACGAATTCCTCCTCGAAGGCAAAAAAGCAACCCTTAGCACCTATCAAGGCTATCCCGCTATTTTGTTACCAGTTAACACAACTCCTGTCGATGAATTGTTGCAAATCGCTCGTGACGATCTTTCTGAAGAAGATCACACTTACGCCGAAGAAACTACCGGCGAGGGTGAAGAAGCGACATACAAATATTATTTATACCTTTGGTACGACTATGAAGAAGGCAAATGTACCTTTGAAGCTGCTACCAATAAAGAAAATGAATACAACAGTCGTCTTTTAATGAGATTTGAAGTATCTGCTGATAAAGATGCTCAATACTACGATGACTCTGCAAAAAATCGTCTCTATTCCCTTATCAACCTCGATACTAATAATGATGGAACCGCTTCCGTTGATGAAAAAACAACCGCTTATAGTAACGCTCGTTTCTTTATCAACCTGATTAATGCTGGTGAAATCAATTACAAAGTGCAATTCATGTTCGAAGATAGAATTACTTCTTCCATAGAAACGCTAATTAACTATGATCGTCTCGCTTGGAACCGCACGCTCTCGGCGACGTTGTTTGTCCTTGTCGTCCTTGTGCTCATTCTTGTTGTCTATTATCGAATTGCTGCTGTCGCCATTGGTACCATCAGTATTACTTCGGCCTACATTGGATTGTTATCAACCATTTGGTTCTCCGCTGAATTTAGCATCTTTGGTATCTTAGGTGTTGTGGCTGTTGCCATTGCCTCAATTGTCAGTGGTGCAATCTACATGGCAAAACTAAAAAGCGAATCTTACCGCGGCCGCAGTTTGAAGAAAGCTAATACTGAAGCCTCGAAAAAATCATTGCTTCCCATCATTGATGTCAATATTATCGTCATCATCTTCGGTGTGTTCGCCTATGTATTTGGTGGACCAGTGTTCCGCGCTTTTGGTGCCATCACTGTCATAGGTGGATTATGCTCTATCCTTTTGAATACACTTGGTTTAAAGGGAATGATGTGGCTTGTTACTAATGCGACTTGCTTCAGTGGCAAATACGAAATGTTTGGGATTAACAGCGAAAGAGTTCCAAATATTATCAACGAGGAAAAACAATCTTATTTCGGCGCCTATGCTGAAAAAGATTTAACAAAGAAAAAGAAAATTGTTGGTATCATTACCGCTGTCTTGTTTGTTATCAGCTTAGGTGGCTCAATTACCTTCGCGGCTTTGAACAACGACAACGCCTTTGTGAACAGCAATGCAACTTATTCTTCTCAAATTTATTTTGAGACAAAAACAACTAGCGATACAGAAACCTCGGCTTTTGATGAGAATTCTGTCTATGATATCCTCTCCAATATTTATCTTTACAAAGATAATGGTGATGGAACTTATGCTGTTTCTACGACTCCTCTATACGATGTTGATGTCGATGGTAAGACAACGAAGGACAACCATGTTATTGGTTTTTATGTATCTGATCCATACTCAGTTGTCTTAGAAGAAGAAACTATTACCCATTACTATTATGTTGTTACGCTCGACTTAAATCTCTCCACCGAGACACTTGGCCTATTCAACAACGGAACTACCATTATTCAAGTGGCCGATGAAAATTCTTTGAATGATCATTTAGTCGATGCTGTTTCCGCATTAGAATATGATGCGACCAAAACTAGCATCTCCTTGAAATCGGTTGCCTCAAACGAAGTTTCAGCTGTTAAGTTCAGTTCAGTCGGACTGGCTCTTGGCGTTTCCATTGTGGTGCTTGGCTTGTACTTTATGCTGAGATATCGTCTCTCTCGTGGACTTGCCGCCTTGGTTACAACCACTGCGGTTAGTGGTATTATCCTCGGAATTTTATCCTTGGTTCGTTTACCAGTATCTTCTTTAGTGCTTGCCGCTGTCCCAGTTGTCGCTATGTTTGCAATGATAATTGCAGTAATTATTATGAACCGCGAAAGAGAATTAATTATCGAAGATAAGACTCACGACAATTCAGTTGAAAATCGTCATCAATTAGCCGTCAAAGCAACTTCTTACGCCTTCACATGTGTCAGTGCAGTAGCCATATTTGTTGGCTGGATGGCGTTAGGATTCTTTGGATTCGGTCCAGATGGATCGGCTTGGATTTATGGCTTGTTATTCGTTGGCGTTGTCTTAGCGACCGCCGTAGTGACTATTCTACTTGCTCCACTTAGCTCGTTCTTCTTTAAATTATTTAAGGGTGTTAACATCAAGCGTAAACCACGCAAGAATAAGAAAGTTGCTTCTCGCAAGATTAATAAATCGGCTGAGCCAGAAGAAGCTGTATTCATCGGTATCAACGATTAATTCTATGGCTACCGCTGAGGTAGCCTTTTATTTATATGAATGAAAAACTATTTCAAAAATTATTAAACTACTATCATATTGACGAAGATGGCTTTAAGGCTATTACATCACCCGTCGATGAGAACACCTTTGCTGAGGGTCATCATTTTGATAATATGCCCCAAGCTGTCGCATTGGTAAAAAGTGTGATGTCTGAAAAGGGAAAAATATTAATCTATGGTGATTATGACGCCGATGGAGTGATGGGTACCTCGATACTTGTTAAGATGTTTAAATATCTCGATTATCCAGTTGATTACTATGTTCCAAACCGCTATGAAGATGGTTATGGATTAACGAACAAGAAGGCTCTTGAAGCTATTCAAAATCATGTTCGTTTAGTAATTACTGTCGATAATGGAATTACGGCTTTTGAGCCAATTGAGACCCTCAAAAAACATGGCGTTAAGGTCTTGATTATCGACCATCATCAATCTCAAGAAGTATTGCCATTGGCTGATTTTATTATTCATCCCATTATATCTCATTTTGGAGATATTCCTTCCAGTGGTGCTTTCACTGCGTTTATGTTTTCGATTGCTTTTTTGGAACGGTTTGATAAATACCTTTCCACCCTTGCTTCTATTTCCATTATCTCGGATATTATGCCCTTAAAAGAGTACAATCGGAATCTCCTTCGTTTAGTGATTGCTAATTATAAGGAAAGAGAATTTTTCCAAATTGATGCTCTAAAAGAAGATGAACCATTTAACGAAGTGACAATTGGCTATAAAATCGCTCCCAAAATTAACGCGGTAGGTAGATTAATCGATGGTGAAGACATCAATCGTCTAGTCGAATTTTTCACCAATGATGACAAAAGCGAATTATTACACTATGTTTCGTGGATTAATGGAGTGAACGAAGACCGCAAAACGGCTTCTAAAAGCGCTAGTGAAACTCTTGAAAATATCTCTATAGATGAACCAGCTATCATCTTTATTACGGAAGCCAAAGAAGGCTTACTTGGTCTCATTGCAAATCAGTTAGTGAATAAGTACCAAGTTCCTTGCCTAGTCTTAGCTAAAGATAAAACCGGGAATCTGCTCAAAGGAAGCTGTCGTGCCCCCGAAGGTTTCAATGTCGTTGAAGCTTTTCAAAGTCTATCGCAACATCTTCTCGCCTTTGGCGGGCACGCTTCCGCTGGAGGATGCACTCTCGAAATAAGCAAATTTGAAATATTTAAAAACGATTTCCTTCAACTCGTCAAAAACACGCCTTTGCAAAAAGTAGTTAAAGAGGAGATACCGATTGGCATCACTGATGTTAATGAGGAATCTTATCATCTCATTCAAGCCTTTTCACCTTTTGGCGAGGCCTGGCCATCTCCTTTATTGAGTCTAAAAAGAATCGATACCTCCTCTTTGTTTTTCTCTCGTGATGAGAAACATATCTTGACTCAAATTGGCTCTAATACCCGTTTAACTGGTTTTAACTTTTCTCGCACAGATGTTCAAAAGAGTCGCTTTATTGATGTGACTGGCCATCTTAGAATCAATACCTATCGCGGTTTTAAAAATGTCGAATTTATGATTTCGCATTTTTCTAGAAGCGATAAGTCGTAGATTTGCTATAATAGGAATATGCCAAAAAAATTGCGCTTATCTTATCTAATCCCTCTTGCTTTCTTCCTCAGTGGTTGCGCCTTTTCTTTTTCTGAGAACGAACATGATGAAGGTTTAGATGACGGAGACATTGAAGAAGAAGTCGTCGAATACTATGACGGTTATGGAGATGTCTTTGACACAGAAGGATATAATGCCCATTCCATTGATATTACAACTGATGTGACGGAACAAGGCGCTGATTTCACCAGCGAAAATCAGAGTGAAATCCTCGCTCTCTTTGAAGACGATGATGCTTTATTAGCATCTGTCACATCCGCTCAATATGTCGCCGAAGGCGTGGGAGGCTTAAAGATTGGTCATCTCAGCACTTCAATTAATGGACTTCTCGATATTAGTTTAGCCTCCTCAATCGCTCCTGCTTTTGTTGAAATTTATGCCGTTCCTAGGAGCATTTCTATTTATTCACAAACTGGTAGTTACGATTCCATCGATTCACCCGTTTCCATTTCTTTAAATGACTCCAAATTTGTTCGACTCGATACTGATTTTGAAACGATTGCTTCCATTGAAGAAACCAAATGTTCCTACGAATTGGCCGAGGGAACTAATCATTTGCAAATTGAAGTTTATGGGCAACGAGCCATTCTCACTCGAATTGTCATTTATACGGCCATAGAATAATCCATTAAAAATGAATCCAAAACCGCGCCGCGCGGTTTTATTTTTATTGTGAAAAAATAAATAAGTGTTAGAATACAATAGATGTTAATTTATTAACATAACAATATGCTTTGGAATAAGTACCTCAAAAAATATTATAAACGTTATGCGTTACTATACATTATCGGTATACTCACACTTATTGGCGTTAATTTAGTTCAGGTTTTCATCCCCTCTCTCATCGGCGGTATTGTCGATATGTTAAGAGGCAATAGTGCTGACCTATGGCGAAATACCAACGATATTTTACAGTCCTGTTTAACGATATTGTTCATTGGCCTTGGAATGTTTGTCGGACGTATTGTTTGGCGTTTTACCCTCTTTATGGCCTCACAAAAAATTGAGGCTGGACTTCGTCACGACATGTTTTTGAAAGGTGAAAGACTTTCTATATCTTATTATCACCAAAATTCAGTAGGAACCATCATGTCCTGGTTTACCAGTGATTTAGAAACTATTGAAGAGTTTGTCGGATGGGGAACCATTATGTTCATCGATGCGACATTCCTTTCGGTATTTGCTCTAATTTTCATGTTTATCACTTGTTGGCAATTAGCCTTGATTTCTTTAGCCCCAATGATTCTCATCATTTTCTGGGGAGCTTTAGTAGAGAAGTTAATCACCGCGAAGTGGTTGCAAAGGCAAAAAGCTTACGACGAGATGTACGATTATTCTCAGGAGAGCTTTACTGGCATCCGTGTTATTAAAGCTTTCGTCAAAGAGAATCAGCAACTGCTAGCTTTCTCTAAGATCGCCAAAAAGAATCAAGACATCAACTTTTCATTTGGAAAACTATATATCATGTTTGATGTAATCTTAGAGATTATCATTATTTCAATTTTAACTCTAATTCTTTGTTTGGGCGGTTGGTTTGTCTATCAAGCTGTTACCAGTCAACCCATGACATTATTTGGTCAAGTTATCGCTTTGCAGACTCCTGGTAAGTTCTTTGAGTTTATAGGCTATTTTGATATCTTGATTTGGCCTTTGATCGCTCTTGGCCAAGTGGTGAGCATGCGTTCACGCGCTAAGAGTTCAATGGAACGTATCTCCAGTTATTTGGGCCAACCAGAAGACATTCAAAACCCTGAAGATGCATTTCTTTTAGAAAATGTGAAGGGTGAGATATCTTTCCGTAATTTCTTTTTCTCTTATCCTCATGAAGAAGGTGTGGTTTTAGATAATATCAATTTAGACATTAAGCCCGGAGAAAAAATTGGAATTGTCGGTAAAATCGGATGTGGCAAATCCACATTAATGAATATTTTACTTCGCTTATATAATGTCGAACCAGGAACCGTTTTCATTGATGGCCATGATATCATGGAATGCGATATTGATTCTATTCGCCGCTCTATCGCCTACGTCCCACAAGACAACTTCTTATTCAGTGATAAAATTTCTAACAACATCGCTTTTAGCGATATTGATATGACTCAAGACATGGTGGAAGAAGCCGCGAAGTTCTCTGATGTTCACGATGATGTCAGTGAATTTGAACATGGTTATAACACCATCAGTGGTGAAAGAGGCGTCACTTTATCAGGCGGGCAAAAACAACGTATCTCGATTGCGAGGGCCTTTGCTAAGAACGCCCCGATTATGATTTTGGATGATTCCGTTTCTGCTGTTGATGTAAAAACCGAAGAAAAGATTCTTCATAACTTGACAGAGGAAAGAAAAGAAATGACCACAATTGTGATTGCTTCTCGCGTTTCTACAGTTTCACATCTTGATCGCATCATCGTTTTAGATGAAGGCAAACTCGAAGCTTTTGATACCCATGCAAACTTAATGAAAATTTCGCCATTCTACCAAAGAATGGTTCATTTACAAGAACTTGAAAAAGAAGAGGAAGGAGGCAAATAAGATGTCTGATTTTGATAAAAATGAGTCTCTCAAGGGCGATAAAAAGATACCTTTTAAAATTCTTTTTAAACGAATTTGGTATTATATCAAACCGGAAATTTTGTCGTTTGTCTTTGCCTTGCTTTTAATTCTTGTCAATGTCGGTATTGAAGCCGCGATGCCACAATTTATTGGCATGATTGTCGATCAACTTGATATTGAAACAGGCGTCCCTTCTCTACACTACATTATTTGGGTAGCGATGGGCTATTTTGGTCTCAGCGTAATTTCTTATTTGTTCTATTATGTACAAGGCGTTGTTTTGCAAAAATCCGGACAAAAAATCATTTATAGGCTTCGTACGGAGGTCTTTGAACACATTGAAAATATGTCCCAAAATCAGTTAAATGAAATGCCAGTGGGATCTCTTGTTACTCGTGTGACTAATTACACGACATCAATGTCTGATTTATTCACTAATGTCTTTGTAAACTTAATAAAAAACATTTTAATGGTTGTCGCTGTTTTCGTGATGATGCTCATCGTATCATGGTACTTAGCTTTAATTCAGTTAGGTTTCTTGTGTGTGGTTTTCCTTGTTTCTTATGTCTTCCGCCTTGTCATTTATCGCATCTTTAAAAAGGAGCGACAATGCGTTTCGGAAATGAACGCTTTCGTAAATGAGAACTTATCAGGTATGAAAATTACGCAGATTTTTAATCAGCAAAAACGTAAAGAAAATGAATTCCTCGTAAAGAATGAAAATCTCCGTAAAACTCGTTATCAAGTCACTCTTGCTTTTGGCACCTATCGACCACTTCTTACTATTTTGTATTATGGCGCTATTATTACTACTTTTATCGTTGGTATCAATTCCGCGATGACAGCAGCTGTTGCTGTGGAATTCTATCTCTATGTCAGCCGCTTCTTTAACCCTGTTCAGGCTATCGCTGATCAGCTAAATGCCATTCAAAAGGCTAATTCAGCTTCCGAAAGATTATTTAATTTATTGGATATTAAACCCGAAGTTCTTGATGAACCAGATGCCATTGAAGTGGATAGCTTCGAAGGCAAGATTGAATTCCGTAATGTTTGGTTTGCTTATGAAAAAGAGAACTGGATTCTCAAGAATGTCTCCTTTGTCATTGAACCAAAGCAAACAGTCGCATTTGTCGGAGCTACTGGAGCAGGAAAAACGACAATTCTTGGATTAATTGTCCGTAACTTTGAAATCCAAAAAGGGCAGATTCTCATCGATGATATTGACATCAAACACATCAAGATTAAGTCATTGCGAAGAAAGATTGGCCAAATGCTTCAGGATGTTTTCCTCTTTTCGGGAACAATGCGTGATAACATTACCCTACACGATGATTCATATACTGATGAGCAAGTTATGCAGGCCTGCAAATATGTTAACGCTGATAGTTTTATTAACAAAAGCGATAAAGGCTTGAATGAAATGGTTATTGAACGGGGAGAAAACTTTTCTCAAGGTCAACGACAACTCATCTCATTCGCTAGAACCGTTTTGAGTGAACCCCAAGTTTTAGTCTTGGATGAAGCAACCGCTAACATCGATACTGAGACTGAAGTCCTAATTCAAGAGTCCCTTGAAAAAATGAAAAACATTGGCACGATGCTCATTGTCGCGCACCGATTATCAACCATTCAAAAAGCCGATCAAATCATCGTCTTGCAGCATGGGGAAATCATCGAAAAGGGCAATCACCAATCACTCCTCAAACAAAAAGGTCATTATTACAAATTGTATAAACTTCAATTCTCTGATAACTAAAAGACGTTCAAACGTCTTTTTTAAAAACGCAAAGCATCATATTTCTTTAAAAGATAAAGAAAAACCTTTATCATTATCTTATAAGTTTATGGAAAAAAATAAAAATATTCTTGTTAATGGCGGATATCCTCTTCACACTTTCGAAAATGTTGAGGCTATTTACCAAAATTATATTTCTTCCGTTGAAGACCGGAAGCAGATTCGCGCGGCCTATGATTTTATTGTTGAAAAGCATCAAGGACAATTCCGTAAAAGTGGTGAACCCTATTACCATCATCTAGTCGAAGTTGCTTATATTGTGGCTTCTTTACAAGGTGGTCCTGCTACGATTATCTCGGCATTTTTGCATGATGTTGTCGAAGACACTGATGTGACAGTCGCTGAAATTGAAAAAAGATGGGGCAGTGAAGTCGCAAAGATTGTCGATGCCTTAACTAAAATTCAACGTTTAAAACTGTCCAAGATTAGCAGTGAAGAATTTGAAGCTGAAGATCATCGCAAAATTCTCATCGGAATGGCGAAGGATATTCGTGTTATTATCATCAAATTGTGTGATCGTCTCCATAATTTAAGAACTCTTGAAGCCTTATCTCCTGAACGTCAAATCGCTATATCTCAGGAAACCATCGATGTTTTTGTGCCTATCGCTCATCGACTTGGTCTTGATGTTGTGAAATCCGAAATGGAAGACTTATGTCTTAAATATTTGGAACCAGAAAAATATCACGAGATAAAAAAGCTTCTCTCCAATAAAGCCAAAACGATGGCTAAATCTTTGGATGCGATTCGTAAACGTATCGCTGATATCCTTTTCGAAAACAACATTGCCTTTGACATTTCCGCTCGTGTTAAGTCTATTTACTCGATCTACACCAAGATGTATGTGAAAGGCCATCCTTTTGATGAAATTTACGACATTCTCGCCTTGCGAATCATCACCGATACCGAGATGAAGTGTTATGAAATCCTTGGTTTGATTCATAAGACTTATAAACCAGTACCTGGCCGATTTAAAGATTATATTGCCATGCCTAAACCAAACATGTACCAATCTCTCCATACAACTATTGTTTCGGGAAATGGCAATTTCTATGAGATTCAAATTCGCACCAAAGAGATGGACAACATCGCTGAAACCGGCATTGCCGCTCACTGGGCGTATAAAGAAAATAGTGGCTACAGTTCGCGACGTGAACAGCAAGAAATTGAAGATAAACTCCATTGGTTCCGCGATTTCGTCTCGGCAACCAATGATAGTGCTGAATCAAACGAGAGCGACTATTTAAATAATTTAAGTAAAGATATCTTTGAAGCCAACGTCTATGTCTTTACCCCAAAGGGTAAAGTTATTGAATTGCCTAGTGGTAGCACTCCTGTTGATTTTGCTTATCGCATTCATACCAAGGTAGGGGACAATACCACTGGAGCGATTGTCAATGGAGTGATGGTCCCACTGAACACTATTTTGAAAACCGGTGACATGGTAGAAATCAAGACCTCCAAGAATTCTCCTGGCCCAAGCGAAGGATGGCTAAATTTTGTCCGTTCCGCTCAAGCTAAGAGTAGCATTCGTAAATTTATCATTAGGAAAAACGCTGATGTCTTACGCAGTGGAAATATAGCGAAAGGGCGACAGTCCTGCCTCGACGCTTTCAAAGATCGAGGAATTGATGAACCTCAGATGATGGAATACATTGATACTCCAAAACTATTGGCTTATTTCAATTTCAACAATGTAGAAGATCTTTTTGTTGGAGTAGCAGGACGCAAACCCATTCCGGCTGCGATTCTCGATTTCTTAAAAATTAAGAAACAAGTTGAGATTAACTTGTCAGGATCAAAAACAAAGATTGTCACCTCTAATTGCCCAGTTTATTGCCGAGGTGGTGGAAGTCGCTTAGCGATATCCTTAGCTAATTGCTGCACACCTATTCCTGGAGATGAAATCGTTGGATACATTACCAAAGGTAAAGGAATCAGCGTTCATCGAAAGACATGCCCCAACGTCGCTAAAGAAGAAGAACGTTTAATTAATGTTTACTGGCGTAGCGATATTGAAGCATCAACTTATCCTGTCGATGTGTTTATTGAAGCGAGTGATCGGCCCGATCTTTTAGTGGATGTTCTATCCACATTATCAATCGCCAAGGTCTCGCCTTCCTCCGTTCACGCTTCAACCAACAATGCCAATTTCTCAGCGACAATCACCGCCACTTTAATGGTGAGTGATGCTAAGAGATTAAATGATATTTTTAATATCATTTCAAATATTCCTGGTGTCTATAGTGTCACGAGGATGATTCATTAAAAGAAAGGAAAAAATATGGAAATTAAAAACGTTAAAGGAACCCACGACATTTTTGGGGGTGAAGCCTCAGCTTATTCACAAGTTGAAGCGATTATGAAAAACATCGCTGAACTATTTGCTTTTATGGAGGTCAGACCTCCTGTCATTGAACATAGCGAAGTGTTTGTCCGAGGAGTCGGAGAAAGCAGCGATGTGGTCAGAAAAGAAATGTACACTTTTCTTGATAAGGGCAATCGCAGTTTAACCCTGCGCCCTGAATTTACCGCTGGAATCATTCGCTTAATGGTCCAAAACAAATTGCTGGTCACTAATGAATTACCTTTGAAAGTCTATTATAATGGACCAGTTTTTCGCTACGAGAGGCCTCAACTAGGCCGTTATCGTCAATTCAACCAATTTGGTGTTGAAGCGGTGGGTAATAATTCACCTCTATGCGATTTAGAAGTCATTCTCTTGGCTTATACGATATTGACTAGCCTCGGTTTAGAAAACGTCACGATTAAAATCAATAATTTAGGTGACGAAAATAGTCGCATTGCCTATAGGCAAGCTCTTCGTGATTACTTTAAAGATTTGCTACCTAAGATGTGTCCAGATTGCCAATCTCGTCATGAATTGAATCCTTTAAGGATTCTAGATTGCAAAGTCCCCGAAGATCAAAAGCTTGTTAAGGGCGCGCCTAAATTAAGCACATATCTCTCGGAAGCCTCAAAGAAGCGATTTGAGACGATTACTAGTTACCTCACTAGTCTTGGCATTCCTTTTGAATTAGATGAAAATCTAGTCCGTGGATTAGATTATTATAGCGAGACAGTCTTTGAATTCCATTATGTCAGTGGAAAAGGCAATGACTATGGCGCAATTGGCGGTGGCGGCCGTTACGATAAATTAGTCAAAGAGTTTGGCGGTCCTGAACTTTCAGGTATCGGTTTCTCCTTTGGCATTGAACGTGTTGTTTCAATTTTGAAAGATGATGAAATCATCCCTAGCGATATCCCTGGCGTTGATTTAGCCTTCTACGTTATTCCAGTGGGAGAGAAGGCACAGTTTACCGCTCATGCGATTGCCACAAACATTCGTTTGCTCGGCTATAGCGCCGATGTTTGCTTCGATGATATTAAACTAGCCGCTATGTTTAAAAGAGCGGAGAAAAAGGGCGCTAAGTTTGCCATTATCATCGGTGAAGAAGAAATCAATAATCACAAAGTGATTATAAAGAACCTCGCTACCAAAGAACAAATTGAAGTCAATCAAGAAAACTTTGAAAATAAAATAGTCGAACTTATGGAAGAACATTCTCACGATTGCTCATGCAGGTGTCACGACAA
>CAYFSI010000012.1:21876-30696 GCA_964345825.1 uncultured Staphylococcaceae bacterium
ATGAGTGCGGTTGTGGATGTCATGATGATCACGAAGAAGGTCATTGTGATTGCTGTGAGGGCGAAGAATGCGACTGTGGTGATGAAGAATGCAGTTGTGGATGTCACGAGGAGAAAAAATAATGGAAAGAACATGTTGGAATACTGATTTATCAGCGTTGAATATTAACCAAAAAGTGACTCTTATTGGATGGGTCAGCAAAAGAAGGAACCTTGGTTCGATTCTTTTTATTGACCTTCGTGATCGGTCTGGTCTCATCCAAATTATGGTGAAGGACGCTGATAAAATCCCTGATGTTCGTAATGAATATGTCATCCAAGTTAAAGGTGTTGTCTCTAAAAGAGAAACTCCTAATTCAAAGATGAAAACAGGAGAAATCGAAGTTATCGCCGATGAAATCATCGTGGTTAACACTGCCAAGACAACTCCGATTATCATTGCTGATGAGACTGATGCTCTTGAAGATACCCGTTTAAAATATCGTTACCTAGATTTGCGCCGGCCGAGCATGCAAAAATATTTTGATGTTCGCGATCAAATCAAAATTACGACCCACAGTTATTTACATAAATATCGTTTCATTGAAATAGAAACTCCAATGTTATGCGCTTCTTCTCCTGAAGGAGCCAAGGAATATTTAGTTCCTTCTCGCATTCATCATGGAAGCTTTTATGCCTTGCCTCAATCACCTCAGATGTTCAAGCAAATGTTGATGGTGGGAGGTTTTGAAAGATATTATCAAATCGCACGTTGTTTCCGCGATGAAGACTTGCGTGCTGATCGTCAGCCTGATTTCACTCAAATTGATATTGAAACTAGTTTTCTCGATCAAGATGAATTCCTTAATTTAATGGAAGGACTCATCAAAGATATTTTTAAAAGTACAATTGGCTATGATATTAAATTGCCACTTCGTCAAATGACATATCGCGAAGCGATGGATCGTTTCGGAAGTGATAAACCCGACACTCGTTTTGGAATCGAACTCCACGAATTAAAAACAAAAGTATTCAAGAATACAGCTTTTGAAGCTTTCCAAAAAGCCGAGATTGTTAAAGGCATCTGTGTCACTAACGTTAGCGATGTCACAAGTCGCAAGGTTATGGACACCCTCAATATTGAAGCAAAGAAGTTTGGATTAGGCGGTTTAAGTATTTTAAAATACGAGAATGGTGAATTACTTGGATCATTCGCTAAATTCGTCTCAGAAGCGGAAAAGAAACTCCTGATTAAAGAATTCGATGCAAAGCATAATGATATCTTTATTATCGCGGCCGGACCTGCAAACCGTGTCAACCCCCTTTTAGGAGCGATTCGTTTAAGTTATGGCCGTCAGCTAGGTTTAATTAAACCTCACACCTTTGATTTATTATGGGTGGTTGATTTCCCAATGTTTGAAAGAGACATTGAATCCAACAAGATGGTGGCTAGCCATCATCCATTCACACGTCCAAAAGATGAAGACTTACATTACTTAGATAGTGATCCAACCAAAATGTTAAGCTATGCTTATGATATCGTCATTAATGGCTACGAAGCTGGTGGTGGCACTCTCCGTATCTTCGATCAAAATGTCCAAAAGAAAATATTCAATATCCTTGGTTTAAGCGATGAAGAAGTAAAAGAAAAGTTTGGTTACTTTGTTGATGCCTTACAATATGGTACTCCTCCTCATGGGGGAATGGCTTTCGGGCTTGACCGCTTAGCAATGATTCTTGGTGATACTGATAACATCCGTGATGTCATCGCCTTCCCAAAGAACCTCTCGGCTGTCTGCCCAATGACCAACGCTCCAACCAAGGTAAGCGAAGATCAACTCAATGAGTTAGGTCTTTCACTTATCGATGAGGGAAAATAACGATTATAAATATTATTTATAACAAAAACTATAAATATACTAAAAAACTACTAATAAGGAGATTTAAAAATGAATAAAAAAATTGAAGAATTGAGTATTGCGACAATTCGCTCTCTCTGCATTGATGAGATTAACAAGGCAAAATCTGGTCACCCAGGAATGGCTTTGGGCAGCGCCCCAATCCTCTATACTTTGTGGACTAGACACTTGGTAGCCAATCCTCACGAACCGACATGGTTTAACCGCGATCGTTTTGTTTTAAGCGCGGGACATGCCTCAGCATTGCTTTATGCATTGTTACACCTTTCCGGTTATGATTTACCTCTTGATGAATTAAAGAGATTCCGCCAAATTGATTCACGTACACCCGGTCATCCTGAATATCATTGGACAGTCGGAGTGGATGCCACCAGCGGACCTTTAGGTCAAGGCATTGCTCAAGCTGTTGGTATGGCCATGGCGCAAGAAAGTGTCAAAGCCAATTATCCTGAAGGCGAACTCATTCACAATCATTACATCTACTCCTTATGTGGTGATGGATGCTTACAAGAAGGTCTTACTCAAGAAGCCATCTCTTTAGCAGGTCATCAAAAATTAAATAAGCTCATTCTCTTCTATGATGCCAATCAAGTTACACTTGATGGCGCTCTGGGAATGTCTTTCTCTGAGGATGTTAAACAACGTTTCTTAGCTTCTGAATGGAATGTTTTAGAAGTGAAAGATGGCAACGATATCGAAGCCATCGATAAAGCTATTATTGAAGCCAAAAAGTCCAAAGAAAAGCCAACCATGATTCTTGTTCATACTATTATTGGCTTTGGCTCAAAGAAACAAGGAACAAGCGCAGTGCATGGCAATCCTTTAGGAGTTGAAGATGGACACTACACCAAAGTTGAAGTGTACGGATTTGATCATCCTGATTTCTTCGTTCCAGAAGAAGTAATGAAGCACTTTGCTGATACTTTCATCGCTCGTGGTGAAAAAGCTTATTTCGAAAATCAAAAGGCTTTAAAGAAATATGCTGAGAAGCATCAAGAATATCTTAATCGCTTCCAATCCCTAATTGATTTAAGTGTCACTAATTACCTTCCAACTGTCATGCCCGACTTTGTCGAAGGTTCATCAACCTCTACTCGAGTGGCTTCCGGTAAAGCTCTTAATGCTTATATGCTATCGCTCCCCAACTTAGTTGGTGGATCAGCTGATGTTGCTAGTTCAGTCATGACAAAATTAGAAGGTGGAGTCAATTTTGGCCCTGAAGCAAGACATGGTCACAATGTGAACTGGGGAATTAGAGAATTCGGCATGGCTTCTGCTCAAAACGGCATGCTTTTGCATGGTGGAGTAAGAACTTATGTTGGCTGTTTCCTCGTTTTCGCTGATTATATGAAAGCGGCAATTCGCATGGCGGCTATTAGCCACCTACCTGCTATCTATTTATTCTCTCACGATTCTATCGCTGTTGGAGAAGACGGACCAACTCATCAACCAATTGAACAATTAGCGATGCTGCGTAGCATCCCCAATTTACGTGTCATTCGCCCCTGCGATGAGCGCGAAACATACGCGGCTTGGTATCAGGCCTTAGCCAGTACAAATGCTCCTACCGCCCTTATTTTATCTCGTCAAAATCTCCCTCTTATCTCTACCAGTAGTGCTGAAGGCTTAAGCAAAGGCGCGTATGTGATTAGCAAAGAGCAAGAAAAGGCTGAATTAATCATCATTGCCACCGGTTCAGAAGTCTCATTGGCTATCGAAGCGCAAAAGAAACTTAAAGAACTCGGAAAAGATGTTCGTGTTGTTTCAATGCCATCTTGGGAATTATTTGCTAAACAAGATGAAACTTATCAAGACGAAGTACTCTCCTTACCATTAAAAAAGAGAATCTCAGTCGAAATGTTAGCCACCTTTGGTTGGGACCGCTATGCCGCTCATCACATGGGTGTCGACACCTTTGGTGCCAGCGCTCCAGCGGGTGATGTTATTAAGAAATTTGATTTCACCTCTGATCGCTTAGTGAAAATTTGCCAAGAGATTCTCAAATAAAATTATCTAAAATTAATTAAGGCAACCAAAACGTTGCCTTTTTTTAATTAGGCCTTTGCAGTTATTTGCTCCTAGCGAGATAATATACTTGTTCATGGATTTTTCACCCTTAATTATTAGGCACGATATTGAACTATCAGTTTCGAAAACAAATTTTTCTTTTCTTACCCACCATTTTTAGCAACTGGTTTATAATAGAAACATCATATGAACACGAATCAAAGAGCATCTTGCCAAAATGATTATTTTTTTCAGTCAAGTTTTTTTCTTTTGAGATTAAAAAAACTATCTCCAAATATCAATGGCATGCTCGCCTTCATGGAACTAGATGGAGCGAGATATTTCTACTATATTGACGCCACTTATATGGTAAGAGGACTATTCAATAGTGATGGGGAACTCATCGTTAGATATTCCTATGATGCTTGGGGTAATGTCACTGATATCATTGATAACTCTTCTATCTCCTTAAGCGCCTTAAATCCTTTTCTATTTAAATGTTATTACTACGACCACGAATCCAAATGGTATTACTGTTTAAGTAGATACTATGTTCCTTTATTGATGAGATGGCTATCAATTGATGATTCAAGTTATCTCACCAGCGAATCACCCGCTGGATATAACCTATACGTATATTGCAATAACAACCCCATAATGTATGAAGATCCGACGGGGCATATGCCTGAATGGGCTCAGTGGATAGTTGGTGGATTGGCTTTTGCTGGTCTTGTTGTTGCAACTATCTTAACGTGTGGTGTTGCTGGAGTGGGAGCCACCGCTGTTGGAGCCGCCATGCTAACCGGAGGGCTTGTTTCAGCTGGAATAAATGTAATAGATCAATTACATGATGGTGGCGAATTTAATTGGACTGAATTAGCAATCTCTACATTATCAGGCACTGCATATGGTCTTGTGGTCGGATTAACCGGTGGTGTAGCCGCTGGAACATGGAGCTGGGGTGCATATGCTGGCAAGTTAGCAGTTGCGGGCGGGACATCGCTTTTAAATAGTTGGAATGAAAACAAGAATTTTAAAGATACAATGTTTTCTTTTGGTTTTTCATTAGTAATGTCTAGTATTTACCAAGCATTAGGATTTGGTTTTGGCAAAATAATTTCTAATGTTCCAAAAGATCCAACTAAATGGCTAACTATTGGTGATATCGGTTCCTATTTATGGGGTATTCCTGCTGTAAAAACCGGAGTAATTCGATTTGCAGGTGGAGTTGCAGGTTCTATCTTGAATGATATTTTTTAGGAGGAATGAAAAATGTGGGAATTTATTAAATATTGCTTTTATTGCATGGGTATTACGATAAGTGCAGCATTTGGCTATAATCCTTCTGGATTAACATGGAAAACTGGAATTATAGGAGTTTTAACTGCAATAGTTTTACTTGCTCTAATAATTTGTATTATATATTTGGTGTCCTTTTTAATACAAAAAAACAAATAAAAATACTACTATTTTGATTTGACTAAAATGATAGATTTGGTTTCAAAAATTAATAAACGACATTAAACTAAATTAAAGAGGAGCTATCATAACCAAAGATTTATTAGACTTAATAGATAACATGTAACTGCTGATTATTTATTAGGAAACTCTTTTCTGGGAAAAAGTATAAAATCTATAGCAATTAATGATGATGTTGATACTGAAATTTGTCCCATTAATTCCTGTCACTACGGTTCCAATGTATCCACATTTCTAGAGGCAAGAATTTTGATTATTAAAGATAAATTAATTAAAGGATATCCATTAACGAACAAAATAGAATTTCCTTTTGAATGTTTTGAAGCTATTAAAAGAAGATATGTTATTTTTTATGATGAAAAATCAATAGAGATAATATGAAAACTTTACCAGATGTATCTAATGAAAATGCAAAAAATATCTTTTCAAAAAGAAAAACATTAATAATTGTCGGACATACAAATGAACAATTTAATGAAAAAATTTATTATTCTTTAATAGCGAAGATACATTTATAGTTTATTATTTTATAAATGATGATAATAACGAAATTTTCTTTAATAATCAAAGAGTTTTCTGATTCAGTGTGGATTGGAAACAAATTATTAAAAATTTAACAAAATTTTGAATAAATAGCAAATTGCTTTCACAAACAGAGTTAGTCAAAGAATCTGGCGTATCTTTTCTACAATTAATAGGTGGGAAATCGGTAAGGTTATGCCAACAAGAAAAAAAGCAGTTTAAGAAAGATGTAGAGCCATCACTCCGAAAACAAATTTTTCTTTTCTTACCCACCATTTTTAGCAACTGGTTTATAATAGAAACATCATATGAACACGAATCAAAGAGCATCTTGCCAAAATGATTATTTTTTTCAGTCAAGTTTTTTTCTTTTGAGATTAAAAAAACTATCTCCAAATATCAATGGCATGCTCGCCTTCATGGAACTAGATGGAGCGAGATATTTCTACTATATTGACGCCACTTATATGGTAAGAGGACTATTCAATAGTGATGGGGAACTCATCGTTAGATATTCCTATGATGCTTGGGGTAATGTCACTGATATCATTGATAACTCTTCTATCTCCTTAAGCGCCTTAAATCCTTTTCTATTTAAATGTTATTACTACGACCACGAATCCAAATGGTATTACTGTTTAAGTAGATACTATGTTCCTTTATTGATGAGATGGCTATCAATTGATGATTCAAGTTATCTCACCAGCGAATCACCCGCTGGATATAATCTTTATGTCTACTGCAATAACAACCCCATAATGTATGAAGATCCAAGCGGCAAAGGATTGCTCACAGCTTTGCTTATTGCTATTGGCATTGGAATCGGTACTGCCGTTGTCGGCCAACTTGCTGTTGATTTAGTAACTAGTGCAATCAACAGCAGATGGTCATTTTCAAGTTGGGAACAATATCTTGGAGCTGCAATTGGCGGTGGCGTTGGCGGTTTGCTTCTATTTTCAGGTATTGGCGGGGCTTTAAGTGGAGCTATAACATCAGGTTTAAGCACATTAATTGGGAATGGTTTAGAAATGTTTACAGGTGATGCCGACGAAGATTATAATTTAGCTAATTTGTTTGTTGATACCTGTGCTTCATCTGTTATTGGAATGTTAGCAGGTGGAATTACCCATATTTCAAAAATCAATATTGGTTCTCATTCTTTTCAACAAATATTCAAATCAGGGCTCACTAAAGTCGCAAGATATTCATACTCAATGTCATTTAAAGTTCTCTTGAAGGGCTTTGCAGCTATGTACATCACAGGTTATGGTTCCAGACTTTATACTATAGTATACTCTGAAACAAAATTATTGGGGACATTTTGACAATGATATTTAGACATTGGACATATGAAATAAATTATAAGCGAGAAGTTGTTCGCCTTTGCTTATTACTTTCCGCCTTTATCATCATTCTTTTCTTCCGCATTTATTGCTTTTATAATTACAATGAACCAGTTGCTTTCAAAATAATTCTCTTGTTTGTGCTTCTTCAGTTTCCTTATTATGTTTTATTTTCGATCGCCCGTCTCTCCCAAATAAAACAGAACTATTCAAATTCTTTCGAAGTTGATGATAAATCTTTGAATGTCATTAGAAAAACTTTTCCCAACAAAACTATTTATTTATATTCAAAGAAAAAATATATAAGTCTTTCAAAAAATAAAGTTGCTCCTCTTGGCAAATTTTTGCTTATTAGGATTGGAAGAGAAAAACTTAACAAAGAAAAAATCATTGAAGAAGCAAGAAAATCAAACAAAGATTTTGAATTATAAGATAAACAGAACTAATTGATGCTCATCTATTTCATTTGGAATGGTGTTTCAAAATACAATGAGGGAGCAAACTATAGTCAAATAGATATTTAGTAACTTCAGCTGTGATGAGAAGTTTTTTAGTGTTTACTGCTTTAATCACAAGAAAGATTGGAATACCGGGACTTGCTGGAAGATGAAATATAAGTCAATTCGCTAGACAAATTAATCACTAAATTTTATGATGACACAATAGGAATGATTACCGCAAAACGTTTGATCAAATCATTGTTTATGAATGAACTTGCTCTACATCTAATTCAAAAATTGATGGGAAATGATATGCGTTTGGAACAAATTTTTTGATACTTGAATAGGGTGATGGTCCGGATATTCAATTTTATAACATTGCCACTAAATACCACTCAGTTCTAAAAAAGATGTCACAAAAACGCTAGATTATCATATTGGACTTCGTAACAATTGCACCTTTCATATATTTCATATATATTTATACATGAGAAATATGGCTGATTACATTTACATTGATGATTATCTAAAAAGAGGAAAGCTCGCGATTTCATATCGCACCTTTAATCGTTTAGCCGCCGAGGCCATCGGAAGACTTCCTGGCATCAATGTCACCAAGAAAAGTAAGACTCCATCCTTAGCCTCTTTATTTCGCTTAAACACTCCAATTAAAACAACTATTCATCAAGGCATCGTCCATGTCAGCGTAGCAGTTGATGTTATTAAAGGAACCAATATTCAGAATGTCTCTCGCCTTATTCAAGATGAAATCAACAATGTTTTTATGACATCGACTGAACAAATCCCTTTCGATGTTCAAGTTCGTGTTGTTTCCATCATTTAATTTATGAGTTTGCCAAGAAATCAACAACACTATATTATTATGACCATCATTTATGATGAATTGGTCGATTTTTCCACAAACGTCTCTGACATGGAACGTGACGCTCGTGAATTAATTAGCGAGATGTGCGATCAACCCTATGACGAAGTCGATGACTTCATCAAGAACGTGATCATCCTTTCTTTAACTAAATACGGAATCATTAGAGATGCTTACATCCCTTACTTAAAGAGTTGGAAGTGGGAGAGACTTCCTCTACTTACCCAAGCTATTTTACTAATGTCATAT
>CAYFSI010000013.1:0-29858 GCA_964345825.1 uncultured Staphylococcaceae bacterium
TTAGCAGCGCTGGGGAAACCTAAAGAGTGATCAGTGCAAGCTAAATCGTTATCAATAGTTTTTGGAACACCGACGACAATAATGTCTAAGCCGAGCTCTTTAACTAATAAAGATAACTTGTTGCAGGTATCCATTGAATCGTTTCCGCCATTGACGAAAACATATCTGATGTGATGCTTTTTGAGATTTTCAATAATTTTTAGATATATTGGATCATGGAAATCCTTAGGGAGTTTTCTTCTTGTGGTGCCCAATATGGAACCAGGGGTTTGAAGAAGTAATTCAATTTGATCGCTTTCTTCTAAGCCGAGATCGATCAGATCATCATCAATAAGCCCTTCAATACCATGTTGCGAACCATAGATGTGATCGATTAAATCGGGATGTCTTTTTGCTTCGAGAATCGCCCCATATAAAGACGAATTTATTACCGAGGTTGGTCCTCCTGATTGGATATATACCATGTTTTTACTTTTCATATATCAATTTTCCTTTATTCTAACTAAGTAATATTATCCTAATATTCTGACCAAATTTCAATAATTATTGGTCCTGAATAACATTTAAGAGAAAGAGAAATACTAATTTTTCTTTCCTCAAAAAAATTTCATTTGGTGTGGTTATACCAAAATTGTTTATTTTATTTGCATAATAACGGCGTCCCATATAAAATCAATGTGCTAGTTTTATATACTAAGGAGGCAATAATATGTCATTTACTGTGACTTTTAAACAACAAACAAAAACTTATGACAAACCAGTCAGCGTACTCGAGGTGATTGGCGATAATCGTGAATACTTATGTGCTTATGTTAATAATAGAGTCCGCGAGTTGACCTATTTGATTAGTAAGGATTCCGAAGTGACTCCCTTAACTGTCAAAGATCGCGATGCGAAACCAACTTATGAAGCATCACTTCGCTTTTTAGTGGCGATGGCGATGAGAAATATTCACCCAGAAATCGAAATTCGTCTTTCGTACAATGTCTCTCGTTCCATTTTTATGCAAATTCTCAATCCAGGTGTGACCAGCACGAACCAAATGGTCAAAGAACTCATCGCTGAAATGAATAGAATCATTGAAAAAGATATGCCACTCGTTAGAAGTATTGTCAGCAAAGAAGAAGCTGCCCGTATTTTCAAAGAGGAAGGCTATCAAGATAAGGTCGATATTCTAGACTATCGTCCAGAGAAGACCGCTCATATTTATACATGTAGCGGATACAACAATTACATGTACAACCGCATGGTTCCTTCAACAGGATACATCACCAAATGGGATATTAAGTTCTATCATCCAGGAATAATCGTTCGTTATCCACGACCAGAATGCGGAGGAGAAATTCCACCATTTGAAGATGCTCCAACATTCGGTAAGACTTTGAAGAGAGCTCACCAATGGGCAAAAGCCACTGGAGGAGATACTATCGTCAGCATCAACCGCCATCTCAAGGAAGGTGGCCCAGTTGACATGATCAACTTGAGCGAACACAAACACAACCAACAATTTACCGAATTAGGAACAATGATTGAGGCCGACAAAGAAAATATCCGTTTGATTTGTATCGCCGGTCCTTCTTCTTCTGGAAAAACAACTTTCGCTAATCGTTTAAGAATCGAATTGCTCTCTCGTGGTATTAATCCCATTAGAATTTCGATGGATGATTACTATCGCCCAAAGAATGAAGCGCCAAAAGATGAAGAAGGTAATCCTGATTTAGAGTCTGTTGAAGCTTTGGATATCGAAACATTCAACCAAAACATCTCTGATCTCGTCTGTGGTTTGCCGGTCGATTTGCCAAAATTTGATTTTAAGGTTGGCCATCGTGTTAAAGGAAGAACGCTTCAAATCGCAAGTGATCAGCCAATTATCATCGAAGGCATTCACGCCTTGAATGAAAGAATGACCGCTTCCATTCCTAGCCACCAAAAATTTAAGATTTTCATCGCTCCACAAGCTCAGGTGAATATCGATAATCACAATCCATTATCTCTCACTGATTTACGTCTTTTGCGCCGTATTGTTCGGGATTATCAATTCCGTGGCAGCAGCGCAACAGAAACGATGTCAATGTGGGATAGCGTCCGCCGTGGTGAATTTAAATGGATTTATAACAATCAAGAAGGTGCGAATTATGTGTTCAACTCCTTCCTAACCTATGAGTTATGCTGCATGAAAAAATATGCATTACCACTGCTTGAAGTAATCGATAGCGAAAGTGAATTCTTCCCTGTCGCCGAAAGATTAATCAGAATGTTAAAATTCTTTGAGAATCTTCCAGATGAGTGGGTGCCATGCAATTCTTTGATGCGCGAATTCATCGGTGGTTCTTGCTACGCTGATGTGTAAAATTCACAAAAACAAAAAATAAGGGAATTTTAATTCCCTTTTTTCTTGCCCTTTTCCTGTAATACTTTAAAGTTTGCACTTTCTCGCTTGTGGATGTTCACAAGTTGCGCGTAGTAAACGCTCCTCATTGCCTCGTATCTTTTCATTTGCTCAGGGCTGACTTCTTTAGAAAATAACGAAACGAATATTTTTTCTAAACGAAAGAAAGATTCATAAAGACTGAGGAGAGTAATGTAATAAAAATAGTCACGATTGGAATAGATTAACATCGGTGTACTGTGAATAATTTCGGAACTCATTTCGTAACGGGAGTTATAAAGAGATAAGCCAGCTACTTTTTCCAGTCCATCGCGGAAATTTAGTTTAAAAGAAGAATCCTTTTCCAATTCCGGAATAGCGTATAACCAGCCATATTCAATATATTTTTTTATGTCTTTGCTTTTCAGATTGTATTGTTTCATTTCTTCTTTCATTTGATTGAAGATTTCAGTCTGTTTATCTTTATTTTCCATCACATCTTTAAAAGCGATTCCGTATTGCATGTGTTTCAAATAACGATTAATCAGCGGGCTGCCAAAATGCTCCAAAAGCATGAGGGTGCATTCGCATTCATGAAGTGTTCTCCAAGAAGAAAAAGCTTCCGTTTCAAAACCATCAACTAAAAGTGAGAGTGAACATTTGGCGATGCTGAGTGACTTCATGAGCAAGTCGGTAATTAACGTAGATGCCGGATCGTTCTTGTCGTATTTTTGCAAAATATTTAGGGTGAAATTGATATAGACACTGAGAGATGATATCGGTGGAAAATAAGAATTGGCAATTCGCCTTTCCTTATGTTGAAGTTTAGAAAGGCTTATATACTTATCGGCGACAATCGAAGCCATCGAAGCTTTGATATTTTCATTGTGGACGAATTCATCAATTTGTTCAGGAGAGCGAACAACGATGCTATATAAAAATTCTCCAATGCAATATTCAATAATCTCTAGAGAATTTACATTAACAATTGTCTCAAAAGGAGCCATATTGGCTAGTTGGGAAATAGCCTCCATCGCTAAATCATAGACTTCAAAAACAAAGTCTTTGTCTAATGAAGAAGGAACCTTCAAAAAATCAATAATCTTAAATACTTGTTCTTTTCCAAGAGCGTTAATTTTCTTATCCAATTTCTCTTTCCTCCCCCGTAAGTGCGCTGATCAGATATAAGCGAATCGGTTTATCACTGATACTTTTAATATAATCCCGGTAAACATGTAATTGCTTGATGTATTGTTCATCATCGAGGTTTTTGAGCTTAAAATCAACAATAATAATTTCATCGTTTTTAATAATCAAACAGTCAATTATTCCATGCACTTCATTTATTTCATCATAAAATTCATATTCATGACGAAGATTGTCGTTTTTAATGTTCTTAAAAATTGAGGTATTTAAAACATTCAAAACGCATCTTGCTAATTGCTCATTTTTAATAAAAGATAAGTCTTTGTTTTCATAATCGACAATCTCTAAAAGATGATGCAACTGAGTTCCAAAATCTAGAAGCGTAGAATCTGCTACCACGCTCATTTTCTTACTCGCTGTTTTCTTTTCAACTGCTTTAAAAGGTAACGCAATTTCCTTAATATTTATCATTTTAATTAGTTTTTGCTGACTTTTTTGATTAATTGAAGCGTTTTTCAATAAATAATTTATGCCAATTTTATTTGGCAATTCTAAATACTCCAGAAAATCTTTAAAGGATTTCGCCTGTTTAAGGTCGCCAATGAATGAAGCCTTTTCATTTTGAGGATATAAGAAAATTAGCTGCTCTCTTACTCTTGTTATTGCGACATAGAATAATCGTAATTTTTCTTCAAAATCATCGCTGAGAAATTTCTCTTTAATTAAATAATGAGGGAAGGAATCAAATTCAAAATCAGTGGGCAAAGGAAAGAAAATTCCATAAAGAGGGGAAGCAAGAAATTGGGTATTAACTTCCTTGCGATGAAAGCTCTTGAATAATCCTGGTAAATAGACAATTGGGTATTCTAATCCTTTGGAACGATGAATGGTAATTAATGTAACCGCATTGTTTTGTTTTTCTTTACGAGCGACTTTTACTTCTAAACCATAGTTGGTCAGCTCATCAAAATACGAAGAAAATTCGTCGATTGAAAAGCCAAGGTCGTCCATCGACTTGGTAAAGGTAAGAAAAGTATCAACCATCTCGACATTGTTGTTAATTTTATCGAGGGTTAATAGCTTATGATAAATATCAAATTCTTCGTATAGAGCATGAAGTATCTCATACAATGAGTGGTCTTTGGTTAGTTCCACTACTCTCTCAACCCTTTGATACAAGTCTGTGTGGGGATAAAGTTTATTTTTGACAACATCAAATATCTCTTGATCAGGAAGCCGCAACAAGAAGGAACGAGAAATGGCGACATAGGCATGTTTAAAAGCATCGTCCATATTTCTCTTTGCCACACAAGAGAATAAGGTAATGAGATTTTTTGTCACAAAGCCAAGCATCGAATTATCGATTCTTTCATCTTTAATGATGTTTAAAGGGATACCTAAGGTAGAAAAATAACGCTGATATTTTTCAAAGTCACTGCCTCGATCGACAATGATAGCGAAGTCACTATAGTTAACAAAGCGCTTGCTATTAACTTCCTTGTCGTAAATTAAACAATGATCATTTATTTTATTGAGAATATCATCGGCAATGATGGCAATTTCTTTATTTACATTGTCATCATTTTTTTCACTTGGATATCGATAAATTTTTGGTTGATAGTTTGAGTTTTCTTTATCGCTTTCGCCATAAATAACTGGTTCGTAAACGAATTGATGACCGTCTTCATAATTAATGATGTTATATCTTGGGTCCATGAGTTTGGCAAAGGACTCATTGATAAACTCAATGATTTGATGACGAGAACGGAAACTGATGTTTAAATCAATTTCTCGACCTCCTTGATTCTTTTTATAGGCATTGAATTTGTCTTGGAAGATTTGACAGTTGGCATTACGAAAACGATAGATAGATTGTTTGACATCTCCCACCATGTATAAATTATCGCGAGCTAAAGCCTGAATAACTCGCTCTTGAACATCCGAAGTATCTTGATATTCATCAACCATAATATAATCAAAGGCATTTCTAATTTCATTTTTGGCTTCAGGTATAGAAACAATTTCAAGTGCCATGCGGGCAATATCTGGAAAATCATAACTATGTGTCTCTTTTTTGAAATTTAAAAATCTCTGTTCGATTGTTTTAACCACATCGATGAGAATTTGTGCAAATGGTTTATAAAGGGTGAAAGCTTTTAAAATATTTTCTCGGTGACCGAAATGATGTTTTTTCCATGTTGAAAAAGTCTCAGCGATATAACTACGCAAAGGTTTATCTTCTTCAGGGCAATTCGATTTTTGTTTTGGGAATGACAAAGCATCGAGTGAATCGGATAATTGGTTGTAGTCTTGGGCATTAGTTAGTTGATCGAGAACTTCGCAAATTTTATTGCTATCATCAATATCACTAAGTGATTCGCTCAAGGTTCTTAGTTCGCGGAAAGCAGAGAGACCTCGCTGAAAATAATCTTCAACATATGAGCAGATTAGTTTTTCATCGTAGCATTCTTCGGAAATAAAACGAAAAAATGAATCTTTATCAATCTCTAGATTGGCTATTTTTAGTATTTGTTCGACATAATCTCTTAAAACTTGATCGCTTTTCAAACAGAATGCATTAATCATTTGAATGAAAAGTGGATTATGCGAAAGATAGTATTCATGGAAAACTTGATCAACAATCTTCTTCTTTTGAATATTAAGCAAACTAGAGTCCATCACGTTGATATCACTGGGAATATGGAGAAATGAACTATATTTCTTAACCAAATATAGACTAAAGGCATCGAACGTTTCAATGTGAGCAGCTTCAAGTTCACTTGTTAAATGGCTGGTGCTAGAATCACCTAATATTTTGTCGCGGAGTCGAATTTTCATTTCGCTAGCCGCAGCGTTGGTAAATGTTAAAACTAAAAATTTGGATAGTGAGTGGCCAGATTTAACGATTTGAAAAATGCGTTCAGTTAAAACAGCGGTTTTGCCACTTCCCGCTCCGGCAGACACTAAAACATTGCTACCGAGAGTTTGAATAGCGTCGAGTTGATTTTCTGACCATTTAAATCCCATTGTCTTCTATCTCCTCTTGTTTCATGTCCTTTGGAAAAACTTTTTGTTCGTGTTTAACATAGCAGATATCGTTAAATGGGCAGCGTTTGCAGGAGCCTTCTTGATCTAAAAATTGAGGCTTAACGGGAAAGAGATTCTGGCGAATCTTTTTATTCCCTTCAATGAAAAGTTTTAGCGCGGTATCACTAAGAGATTGAAAATAATCTTTAGTTTGCACATGGCTATACTTATAGAATTGATTATTTTTAGTTAAGCGAAGGCTTTTAATGAATGCGGATTCTTCTCCTGGCATCCCAAATGTATCATCAAAGCTATGAATGATGCCAATATCATCAATGATATAGCCATCTAATTTAAGATAATTTGGAATTAAGGCGTTTTCTTTTTCTTCTCTACCGATCGAATCAGGAATAATGTGATGGATGAAGAGACCCGATAAGAAATAATCTTTAAATTGAGGAGATTGACTTGTCAAAAGTGCATAAGTTGGTAGCTGAAAAGAACTTCCAAATTCGACTAAACTCGGATTGAAAGTCTCCTTACCGGTTTTATAATCCAAAAGAAACATATATTGATTATCACAAATTACTATTTTATCGACAATGCCCTCTACTGATGTGTTGTTATCAATCGGAATAGAGAGAAACTTTTCAGTATAAATCTGAGTCTTTTTCATCTTTGAATCGTGTAGTTGAATAGCATCTACTGCCACTTTAATATCCGCTTTTAATTGAAAGAGAAGCACTTGTTCCTCTTCGCTGAAATGATAATCGCTATTATTCAAGGCGGTTTGATATGATTTTTCAAAATCAAAATTTTCTTGATACATATCTTGGAAAATGTGATGAGCAGCAGTGCCTAATGCGGAACTAAAATTTCCAGAAAAGGGATCGAGTTTGAGTCCAAAAGAGGCATAATACTGAAAGGGACAGGCATAATAAGTTTTCATCTTGGAGTATGAATGTTTAAGAGGTATTACATCATCGAATACTTTTGCCCCAGTAAAATTGTTATCGTAAGAATCATAAGGAATGGAAATCAGTTCCTTTAAAGCATCGAAGTCTTCATGTTTCTCTTTGTAGAACTTGTTTAAATCAAAAAGGGACCCTAAAGTCATCTCAGCAAAAGTTTTGCTGTAATAGATTTTAGGCAGATGGGCTTCAATTATTTTCATATTCCATATTTTGGCAAAAGGAGATGGATAAAAATGATTGGCGGCATACCTTTCTGAGTATGAGAAATAATAATGATTATCTTGAGCAAAGAAAGATGTCAAAATGTGAGATGAAATTTTTCCTTTTTCAAGAGAGGTATTAAGCGAAATAACAGCTTTTTCTTGTTCAGTTAGATAATCGCTATCTTGGTAAGACATAGGGAATAATCCCTCGCGAAAACCAAGTACAAATATATGAGCGTCTTTTACCATAATTGGTTCACTAATTAAATTAATGGCAGGATGGTAAATCTCACTGGGAATTCGATGGCTCTTCAAAGAAGAAATAAGATATTGATACTGTGTTTCAAAGCTAAATCGTTCATCAGCGACTTCATTAACGATATCACTTAAAATGGTCTTGTTCTCTTCGGAAATCGTCATCTGATTAAAGCTTTCGACAGCCATCTTTAAATCTCTAATTTGACGATAAACCTTTAAAAAATCGCATACAAAATTTTGACTATATAAATTTAGAGATGAGGGAATGTTAATTTTAAAATGAAATTCCTTTTGGAATTGATCAAGATAGTAATAATAATTTGGATCGGAACAATAGATATAAATATTGTTTGAGCTAAACCCAGAATCCAGCAAAGAAGAAATCTGATTTAAGCAGGAGAGAGACTCTTCATATATTGTTGGATGTTGGCAAATTGTATAACCGCTTTTAACAAAATCACTCGAGTGAATAATTATTTTACAATTTAGAGAATTTAATGACCTAATAAGTTCTTTGTCCAAAACAGAATAGCCAAAAACATCCACGCTTTTGTTCTTAAAAAGTCTGATCAAATATGAATCTTTTTTTATCAGACCTAGACTATCCATTTCTTCTTTAATTCTAAGAAGATATTTAAACTTATCGGCAGAAAAATCTTTTTCAATAAAAGGAAGCAATTGAACAATTTTTATTGCCACATCAACAGAAACGTTTTCCAATATCATAATCTCTTTAACAGCTTGAGAATTCATTTTCCCAAAAAAGGAAGCCAAAAAATCTCGCTTATCAACTATCTTGATATCTGCAAAAGAATCAGTTTGACGATAGAAATTCAATAAACTCTTATGCATAGCATAGGGAGCAACAATATAACGTCTTGTCATGAAAATATTATAAATAATATCGATATAGATATCAATGCAAGCATCAGGAGCAGTCGTTAAAAAAGAGCCCGAAGGCTCTTATAGCGTAAATTAAGTTAGCTACTAACTAGTTGGCAGGATTCATTACTTGGTAGGAACTTAAATCTGTTGGGAGAACGACGTTGACATCTTCGCCATATTTCATTCTTAAATCAGATTTGAGAGCGGCGTTGACTTTTACTCCATCGCCACCTTCGCCAGTGATAACTTCGCTTAAAGAAGTATCAATAGTAACATCGATATCAACCAAGAAATCAGTCAGTAAAGCAACTTTGTTGAGCAAGATTGTAACTTTTAAAGCGTCGACTGTTAAGATTTTGCCAATCTCGGTAACAATTGCTTGGACTTCTTCTTCGGATGCTTCTGAATCCACCGAGGAAATAATGATTGTAGCTAAGGAGAGGATGTCTTCTTTGTTTAAATCAATTCCGATGCCGAAACTTCCATCTTTATAGTCAAGGATTGTGATGTAATCATCAAGGATTGCAAAGACTGGTTCATTGATTACTTCGCCGAGCATAGTGACGAGGTCTTCGCGAGCTGGTAATTCTTCAATGCCAGCAAGTCCTAACAAGGAGTCGAAAATTGGAAGAGCTTCTTCAGGGATGAGGCCAGGAACTTGGAATTTATCAGGAATTGAATCCATAATATTTTCCTCAACAGGTTCACTGGATACGAGAGAAGAAATTGTGCTAATCACTTCTGATATAAACTCGCGGAACTCAGTATCGGAAGCATTAACATAGAGGTTGCCACTTGCGACATAGGCAGCAAAATCAATATCGCTAAATCCTAAATCGAGCATGGTCTCACTTTCTTCACCAAATTCAGCACCAACGAAAACATCAAGTTTAAGATCATCGACTGTGACCTCAGCGGCCAAATCATCAAGCGAAGTGCTTGTTAAACCAGTTGCAGCAAATTTTGTTTTGACTGAAGTATCGACTTCAATAACTGTATAGCCGGTTTGCTCATTTGCAGTAGTGGCTAGTCTAGCATCGACATGAGCTTTCTTTAAGTTGAAATTAGCTTCAAATGAGTCTAAATCCAACATTGAGTCATAAGCTCGACCAATCGCTTCAACGGTACTAGCTGCAGTCGCGGGTTGTCCGCCTTTTGGCAAAGTTCCAGCGCCCATTCCACCACAAGCGGAAAGGAGCAATGAACTTGTAGCAACAATTAAAATTTTTTTAAGTTTCATAGTAAACCCCCTTTATTGTTGTCAACCATATTATATATTAATAAGAAACGTAATAGCATAATTTTTGTCAATTCAATAAAAAAACGGTTAATTTTTTTAGATTAAGAAGTGAAAATAAGCGAAAGCGAAAAAAGAATAGACTAAATCTTAAATTTTCGAACCGCTGAAACGGCTTTTTTCCAACCCTTGTAGCGACGTTCAATTTCTGCCCTGGGCATTTTTGGTTTGTATGTTGTTTGATAGGAGTGAATCTTTTTTATATCTTCTAAGCTTTTAAAGAAACCGCTATTTAACCCAGCTAAATAAGCCGCGCCAAGAGCTGTTGTTTCTAAACATCTTGGAAGCATGATATCAAGTTGAAGAATATCACTTTGAAATTGCATTAAATAACTGTTGGCAGTAGCTCCGCCATCTACTCTTAAACTTTTTATACTACATTTTGATTCTTTGTCCATGGCGACAAAAACGTCTTTGCATTGATAGGCAATTCCTTCAAGCGTTGCCCTAATGATTTGATTCTTATCACAAGCTCGAGTGATTCCTAAAATTGCTCCTCGCGCATCATCATCCCAGTAGGGAGTTCCTAAACCAACAAAAGAAGGTACAAAGTATAAACCATCAGTATCAGAAGCGAGATTCGCAGCTTTTTCGCTTTCGCTGGATTTGTTTATTAAACCCATTTCATCGCGGAGCCACTGGACAGCTGCTCCACCAACAAAAACTGATCCTTCTAAGGCATAAGTAACCATATCTCCAATTTGCCAAGCGACAGTTGTAAGCAAACCGCTATGGGATAATACTGGTTTATCTCCTGTGTTAAGGAGCATAAAACATCCTGTTCCATAGGTGTTTTTGCTCTCTCCTTTTTCAAAACAAGTTTGTCCAAAAAGAGCGGCCTGCTGATCTCCAGCTACGCCTTGAATAGTGATATTTGGATGGAAAAAGCTAGCTGTTCCGTATAGGAAACATGAGGGTCTAACTGTGGGCAAAATCTTCATAGGAATATGGAATAAATCACACAATTCTTTATCCCACATTAATGTGTTAATATTAAATAATAAAGTACGAGATGCGTTTGATATATCGGTAGCATGAACTTTTCCTTTAGTCATCTTATAAATGAGCCAGGAATCAATCGTTCCAAAAAGTAATTCACCACTTTCAGCTTTCTTTTGACCAGCGGGAACATGATCCAAAATAAATCTAATTTTGCTCGCGGAAAAATATGGGTTAATGAGTAAACCGGTTTTTTGATGGATTAATTCTTTTTTATCGCTCAATCTTTCACATATCTCAGAAGACTGTCTAGATTGCCATATAATCGCATGATAAACTGGCATGCCAGTTTCTTTATTCCAAATAACTGTCGTTTCACGTTGATTTGACAAGCCAATGGAGTCAATTTCATTCATCGTAATGTTGGCTTTAATCAAAATTTCATTAATGACATCAATTACTGACACCCAGATGGAAAGAGCATCGGCTTCAACCCAACCAGTATGCGGATAGAGACATTGGATCTCCCTTTGAGCAATAAACTGTGCTAATCCTTGATTGTCAAAAAGAATCGCTCTTGTCGAAGTGGTGCCTTGATCAATAGAAAGAATGTACTTCTTCATTTTATGAACGTGATTTAAAAAGCCTTTCAATATCTTTGATTTCTTTGATAATACCTTTGGACAAACATTCACCTCGGCCATTGCTAATGAGAACATTGTCCTCAATGCGAACTCCAATGCCTTTGTCAATCAAATAAAGTCCCGGTTCAACAGTGATGACATTGCCATTTTCTAAGGGCTTCTCTCGATCAGAACAATCGTGAGTGTCGAGTCCTAAATGATGAGAAACATTATGGTAGTAATATTTGATAACATCTTCATCTTCTCTAAGAATGCCCATTTTGACACATTCTTTTTTCAAAAAGTTTCGAGCAAAATCTTGTAATTGACCAAGAGTCATTTCTGAGCGTACATAATCGATAACGGCTTTATTACAATTTAGAACTGCTTGATACACTTCTTTAGCTAAACCTGAGAAAACTCCGTTCACTGGAAAAGTGCGGGAAATATCAGCAGAGTACCCATGTGATTTATAGCCAATATCAAAGAGAATTAAGTCGTTCTCTTTTAAAGAGTCGTTTTGGGATGGGTAATGGAGACAAGTAGCGTTTTTGCCAGAAGCCACGATACTGGAGAATGCCAATTCTCTAAATCCGTGCTTGCGACCAAAAAATTCAAAAGTATCAGCTAGTTGTTTCTCCACGATGCCTGGCTTAATTTCTGAAATTAGTTGACCAATTCCATTATTAGTTCCATTGATAGCGTTGAGGATTTCGCCAACTTCTTCAGATGATTTTATCATTCTCAATTCAGTGACCATTGAGTATACATTAATCGTCTTGATAAAAGGGTATTCGTTTAAAATAAATTTTTCGAATTCTTGGGTCGAATAACTATCCTTGATTTTTAATTCTGGAGATAAGTCGAGATAGAGGGTATCGATTTTCCCATATTGGTTATTTTTGTTAGTCAAGGCAAGAGAAAGCATACTTTCAAATGAGTCATTTAAATAAACATTTTGGATTCTTGAAAGGTTTTTTGCTTCGGTAATAGATAATCTTTTCCCTGTCCATTTTTCTTTTAATTCACTGAAATCATCGATGAAAAGATAAATTTTCTTTTCGCTGATTCCTTTGACAAACAGAAGAACTGAGTTTTCTTGTTCGATGTTGCTTAAATAAAAGAAATGACGGTTAGAAACGAAAGGATAAGTTTCATCTTCACTTCTTAACTTTGGATTACCAGCAAAGAATAAAGCTGCGGAGTTTTCTTTCATCTTCGCAAAGAGGCGTTCACGTCTATTTTCAATATCGCTCATAGTTATTTCTCCTTTTCAACGACTCTTTGAGTCACGTTTTCCATTTCTGGGAAGATTATATCCTCCACTTGGCCTTTATCAATTAATGCCGTATGTTGAGGATTAAGAGGTAATCGACCCAATATATCAAAATGCAGTTCTTTAGCAAAATCATCGAGATGAGAAGATCCAAATATTTCAATTTTCTTGCCGCAATCTGGACAAGAAAGATAAGACATATTTTCGATGACACCTAAGACATTAATGTGCATCATCTCCGCCATTTTAATGGCTTTGGTGACGATTAGAGACACTAAGTCTTGAGGGGAGGTGACGATTATCAAATCATCGATTGGTAAAGATTGGAAAATTGTCAAAGCAACATCTCCAGTTCCTGGAGGCATATCGATGAGTAAAAAGTCCAACTCTTCCCATAGTACATCTTCATAAAATTGTTTCACCAAATTAGCAAGAATGGGGCCTCTCCAAATAATTGGATCAGAGTCATTTTCCAATAAGCAGTTAGCGGATATTATCTTAATTCCTAGTTTAGTAAAAAGTGGGTAGATAAGGCTTCCTTCACCAGTGGCTTTTTCTGAGACATTAAAGGCTTTAGGAATACTGGGCCCAGTGACATCAGCATCGAGGATACCTACTTTGTAACCCCGTTTTTTTAAGCTGACAGCTAATAGAGAGGTGACAAAAGATTTTCCCACTCCTCCTTTACCGGAGAGAACCCCAATGATTCTCTTAATATGGGATGCTTCATTTAATTTAGCTTTGAAACTTTTACTATCGCATGATTCGCTAGTCGCGCAATGTTCGCAGTCATGATTGCATTCTGGCATAATATGTTTCCTCCTATAATTGCATTAATTGTGCTTTGTTGAGCACATTGACGCCGGCTTGGACGTAAGTTCGAAGTAATCGAGAAGCACCGAGTTTAATGCCACCAAAGTAACGGGCGACAAAAATTACCACGTGATCCATTTCTCGCTTGTGAAGAAGTTCAAGTAAAGGCCGACCGGCTGTTCCTTTTGGTTCTTGATCATCACAAGATTTACTTTTGTCTTTAACACGATAAGCATAAACAACATGTTTCGCTTTCGAGTGTTCTTTTTTTATTTCCGCCAATAATTGCTTGAAATTATCGGCATCGTTGAAGGGAAGAATAATCGCGACAAATTTCGATTTATTAACTTCCAAAGTCTCTTCGCACCGAACTTGAACTGTTTGCATAATTAACTTAGTGCAAAGTAATCTGCTAATGAGGTTCCATATGTGCTGAATAAGAATCCAGGAGCGTAGACATTAGCAGTATAGTTACTCCATGTCGGAGGAAAAGATTGAGTAATAAGTCCAAGATTGTCATGGACACGGGCAAGATATAATATCTTTGCCGCTTGGCTGTTATCCATCAATGTGAAAGCATTAATTAATTCATTTCGGGTTGGGAAAACACCGTCAGCCATAATTTTGTTAATAATTTGAACTGTTTCAAATGCGCCGTTTAGACCATCGCATTCTGAGAAATTAACATTGTCATAGACGGCTTCATCAATATCCAAATATGAATTTGCGCCGAAATGGACTTCTTCATAATAGTAAGTAAGTCCATCAATAACATCGTATTGAATTTCCATAAATTGATCTAAAAGAGTGGCAATAATTTCGCTTGCGAAATAAGAGCGAATATTGGTATTGTCTCCAAAAGCATCAGCAGCCGTACACATGGATGAAGTTAAAGCAGTGCGAGCTTCACTAACAGCGTTGAAATCGTTGATGTCAAGATTGTTGCTATCGATTTCATCAGAATATGATGCTAAGGCGAAAAGTCCTTTTGACTCAGCGAGATCATTATAATTAGGAATGGTGAATATTCTTGATAGAGTCGCAATCTTTTCTTCTGCGGTGGCTCCTGTAATGTACTGTCCAAGGTTTGCTCCCTCACTTGGATTACTAACTCCAGCTGTTAAAATATTGTAGAGTAATAAGCCACGAGTTGAAGCAGGATAAGATGATAAATCCCACATCGTATTGTAAGAACCAGTTGAATCAGTATTTAAGATGCGACTGTGGCTAATGAAACGGATGATACCATCAAAGTTATTAGTGTTTTCAGATAGGGCGACAAGATTATTGAGGCCATAATAACCATCAAAGTTATTTTCTCCATCGACTTTCATCATGTTAGTCAATGCAGCTTGGATATTATTGATTTCGCAAAATTCGATGTTGGATGAACTGCGATCACCACCATATTGATACTGACCAATATTGAAATACGAATAAGCAACAGAATTATATGTCGACAAAGCATTTAAACCAATTGCCTCAAAACCTTGATTGACAAAGACTGGCAAAACATCACTGAGGAAATCAACATTATTAATCGCCATCATGATGGTTTTGGTTTCAATTGGATTAATGTTATCCATATGCAAATCAGCGACATCCATAGTTCCACTTTCGCCAAGAATTGATTGGCTGAGGGAAATGAAATTGACAAGAGCATGAATCTCATCGTTATTTGTGATGCGTAGCCAATTCTCATGATAACCTGTGGTATTTATAGTTGTGACATTAACTTTGTAAGCTTCATCAAGGGTGGTAACAGCTTTGATTTTTGCCATCATTTGAGCATCACCGTTTACAGGATAAGCATAGCTTGTCAGTCCTGATCGGGAAACAAACATATTGATGACTTGTTCAAAAACAGTCATGTTGGTAGAGGAAGAAAGATATTCATTTGAAGCATGCAAGATATTACTGGTATAAGCATCGACAAGGATGTCATAAATATACCCATTTTCCAACAGGGCTTTAATTACCGCTAAATCTTCCATGGCGTTCGTGCCAACTATACCAGTGAATAACTGATAATCGGTAACCAACGTAATGATATTGTCAATTTCATCGACATCGTATTTCACATTGTAATTGGTTGTTCCAGTTTCATCATAGTGATAGAAGGAGGAAGCATCTGATAAATCAACACCTTGGAAAGTGGCAAAGTCGCGATTCATCATTGTGTAAATAAGATTTGGAACAGCATCATAAAGGGAATTGCTATCATTCAAGGCAACGAGCACTTCACGAGCATCGCTTGTATTAATGGACATCAAATCCATCGAGGTGAAATTAGAAGTGTTGAAATTCAAAGCTGCGACCATAAAATCAGCGATGTTATCAATTTCTGAGGATTGGGAAGAAAGTGAAAGAGCGAGAGGACCTTGACCATCGGGAGTAAATAGATTACCAGCTAAATAAACAGCTTTTTGATTAGCGTTAGAGTAATTGCCTAAAGTTATGTTGGCTTGATCTTTTGGAGAATTAACATTAAATAGAGAGGATGAAATCGAATCATGGGAAAATAGTTCAACGCATATCTCTTGGAAGACAGTCATCCCGGTAGAAGAAGCATTGCTTAAAATAACATCGTGGTTCACATCAAAGGATAACGAGAGTTTTGGTCCGCCCGTATGAAACATTTTGCTCTCATTTAAGTCATGAAGGAAATTTTGCAAATTAAGTATTGAGGTCGAAGAGGTGTTTATCGTATCTAAATCAGGGAAAGTCGAGGGTTCACCATTTTGGTTCTTTGAAACCTCACTTAGAATATCACACACCAGTGATAATTCTTGTTCATCAAACTTGGCTTCCCAATTATAGGTCTGTGTGCCAACGAGATTGGCTTCGTCAAAATAATGATAGAAAACATTTGTATCAGCAAAATTAACATGGGTCAAATCGCTCACCAAATCATATTGCGAAACGTTTTCTAAGGTCAAAGAGATGGTGTTTGAAACGCTGTCATACATAGTATTGGTTTCATTTAAGGCGGTTAAAATTTGATTGACAGCTAGGGCATTTCCGGTATTAGTAATATCAAAATTTTCAAAGTTAAATGTAATGGTGCCATCCGTTTTTCGAAGTCCCTGATATTTTTGATTAGTGCCTTCAATTGGTCCTCCAACAATAGCGTTGATAACGTTAAAGATAGCATTAACTTCGTTAATTTGTTGATTATAGCTAAAATTCTTTGCTCCTGCATAATCGAAATAGTTGTCGAGGATGTAATCGGATTTGGCTTTAATGACATCCTTTTCTGTCACCGGTGATAAGCCGGGTTCTAAATAGGCAGCATAGGTATCGTAGTTGAAGACATCCTTGGGATTATTTGCATTATAAACAATAGTACCTATATCTTCAGCGGTTAAGAATGCTCCCATTGCATTTTGAAAGACAGTGGGATAATAACCATCAGAATCATTGCTTAAATCTGGATCTAAAATTGAACCTTTGCGATGAAAGACAATTGATTGCTGAATGCCAACAATTGAGCTACGAATTTGCAAAGCAACTTCTTCATCAATCTTATCAGTAACAAATTGATTGTTGCTGTCCAAAACACCTTCAGCAATCATATAGCGATAGGTTGAATAGATTTCAGTTAAATGATCGATTTCAACTTGCCTTAATGTTCTTGAAGAATTGTAATCGTATATGTATTCTTCGCAAGAAATTAAATATGGAGTATTGGCGGGTGCTAAGTCAAAGAACGCGGATGATGTGCCACCTGAGAATGCTGATTTGGCGGCTTCGAAATAATTATAGGTAGCAACCCGCAAACAGGTTGTTTCGTTAAGAGAATTAATCAATCCCTCAAAAATTCTTACGGGCATACTTAACAAGTCGTTTGTCGCGACTGCTTGAGTAACCCAATAAACAATTTTACAGATTCGGCCAATCTCATCAAGTTCGAGAATCGGGGAATAATCATCAATGAATTGAGGATTATCCCAATAGTTTGTATAGCTCGCAAAAGGTAAAACGTATATTGAAGTATTGAAAGAAGAAACGAATTCATTGTCATACCAATCAGCTTTTTCATTTAAAGAGGCAAAATCATTTTTGACAATTGTGTATTGATCCGGACCCTGTTCGCCCCAAGTAGGATCCCAGATAGAAGGATCTTGGATAAGGTTAAATGTATTAACTCCATCAGAGAAATTCGTCAAACTACTCTCGACCTTAACATAAAGCCAATTGGAGAAAAGATAATCACCACTTGTTTTATCAGTGAAGATTGATGAATCAGCTAAGGCGTGAAGAAGATTATTTAGGCCAACAACATTAGTAACAGCGTTCAAATCGAGATTAGAAATATCTATTGCGGCTTCACCAATAGTAGTCAATAAGACACTGAGTTTTTCGCCTTCTTCGGCCCAATCGGTGACATTAGTGAAAGATACACCTTGGTCTAAAATTCCAGTCTGTTGGAGCTGAGCATCGAGAAAAGTTCCCATTGTACTTGAGAACACAATGCTTCTTCCGACCGCAGCTAACACCGTTGATAGATGATAAGTATTCTCTAGCGACGCGAGATTATCGGTGATATTACTTCCCGACAAATAATTGGGATCAGTCATCACGGTCATAATGCCTGACGACCCAAGAGATCGTATGACGTTTGCAATTGCACCATTTTCACCATCATAGATGGGCCGACCATAGCGATCGTGATAAAAATTGCCATCTTTGTCAGTTGAATTTGACCATTTGATATTGGGATCACTTAGCAAAGTTTGATCAAAAGTAAGGCCATCGACATTTAAAGAATCACCAAAAATGTAACTCATTACATTGAAGTAGTTTTCATTGGCAGTATAAGTATCAGTAGGTAAAGGAACAGGATTAATAATATGGCAACTATAAATAGCGTCTAAAGCATAAGCGATTGATTCGTTGGCTTGTCCTAGTTGAGAAATTAAGGAAGGAACATCGCTTCCGCTCGCAAGAATATCAGTGAGAGTACCAATGGATTTAACGGAACTAATTACTTTAGCTAATTCCGCACCAAGGGTTCGTGAAGCTTCGGCTTTGTCGATTCCATCGGAAACAATATTAATATCAATTCCACTGCTGGTAAAAGCATCCGCCACACTTCCAGAAGTTAATAAAGAACGTATCGTGGGCAATAAAATCGCATATATAATTTTTGAATTATCCATTCTCTTTAAAACTTTGCTGAGAACTTTAATTAAATTTTGGTCAATATCGCTCAGCGAACCACCTTCAGGAACCAATTCTCCGCTTAGCAAAGTGTTCAAAGCGCTTGGTTCATCTCCAAAAGCAGAGAAACAATAAAATAATGCATTAAATTCTTCTTTAAAATTTTTCATCCATTTGCCAGTAGACAACTCTTCGATAACAGAAGTGACAGCTGCGGAAGCGGTTTCATCGGTAATAATCGATCCCAGCAGTTGAGGAAGAGATGAGAACAATGTTTTGCACAAAGAGATATCAAGCAAACAATAACGACGTCCCGCAATTCGTTTGCCATTGGAATAAACAATGGTTCGACCATCGCTATCAATATTTATTAATTCATTAGCGGAATTAGTGTCGCCAACAAGAATGCGTCGATAGGAATCAATATTTTCCAAAATAACATCCATCAGATTTACTTGTTCAGATTCTTCTCCGGCTCGGAATGGAGATAAACCACTACCTTCTTCTTCTCCATCATCGGGAGTAGTAGAGTTCATGTTAAGAATTGCGGTGATAATTCGGTCATCAACACAATACATTTGGTAAAGGCTATCATAGACAGTACTGAGTTCAAATCCCCAATCAATATCATTGAGAGCTTCAAAAGACGAGGGGAAATATGAGCTCATTGTTTCTCCACCATTGGTGATGAAATATTGAATTAAAGCAGGGATACTGCGTGATAGTAATTTAGATTGGCTAATTGTCGATAGGGCGTGGTAGGTGTATTGATATGCTTTGTTGGTTAATAAACCAGTAACCATAGTCGCTGGATCGCTTGGAATAACAACGTTGCCTTCTTCATCCATAAACGAATCGACCAATCCACTGTTAGCGATATCAATTGTAATGGTTTCAATTGCATCTAGTTCTTTGTCCCATTCAGCGTCTGATAAATCGAGCATCGATAAATCGACAACATCAGCCAACAAATCAGAATTAGTTGAGAGTTGAACTGCGATTGGAATAATTGTCATGAGAAGATTCGATTCTTTTAATGAAGCAAATAAAGCTTCAATGTATTCTTGATTGACCATTTCAGGAATACTAAAGGTAATTTCACCGTTTTGGCCAATAAGAATATTTTCGGCGAGAACACTCGCAATATTAGTCAGTTCAGAAACACTGCTAATAATACCAATTGAACCATTTTCCAAAGATGATGATGTTAAATTATTGAGGATCGTTGCATCAAGAGTCAGCCCAGACGAAGAATCAACTGTCCAATTAAAGAATGTCTTTGCGAATAGAGAATTATCGTATGAATCGATGAATCCGTTTAGATAGGAAACAATCTGATTATCATCGTTTCTTCTCGAATAATTTTGGTTAATGATATTAATCATTGAGGTTAAAGGCGAGAGCAAAAGAAAACCAACCACCACATATGTGACAGAATTCATTATTGCCCCTGCCCAACGAACTTTGATTTTGTTTCTAGCAAGTTTTGGTATCAAACGTTTAAACAATGCGTGCCAAAGAATAGTGCTCAACAGCCATCCTAACGTTATAATTAGAATCATGATGACCACAAAAGCCACTAATTTGACAGCAGAATAGGCTAATGCTTCAGCAAATTCGGTCGCAGCGGCGTAACTTCCTGAGACATTAAATAAATAATAAAAACCCCTTAAGCAAGACACTAACGTGTTATGAAAAGAAGTGATTGGAGCATAATAAACTACTCCAGTTTTAGTATTTGTTAAGATGATTGTTTCGTATGGTATAAGGGGATCGAGATTAATATTTCCGATAATTTCTGCTATAGCAGATAAAGATAGTAACCCAGCAGCAACGAGAATCAGCATGAAAATCATGCGATATGTAGAAGCCCAAATGCCACGTTTATAACCGATGAATGCAGCAATAATAAAACCAATAATAATAAGAACGAAAAGAACAACGAGACCGATATTGACAATTTGAGCAAATAAACCAGCTGACATTATTACCTCATCTCCTATCAGTCTATAACTAGTAGTCATTCTTACTGTTAAAGTCATTTTTAGTGTATAGTTTTTTTATTAGGAAATAAAGCAAATGTTAATAAGAAACACTATTTGTCCTAAATGCGGTCATAGTTATGATCCAATCGAAAAACACTGCTCAAAGTGCAGTGAAGTTAATCCAAATCCAATGGCTCATAAAAAATACCATGGTTTGGTTTGGCTTCCTCGCTGGCAGGAAATCACTTTTTTTCTCATCGGATGGCTTGGTTTGAGTTTAATCGCCATACTTGTCCAATTGGCCTTTTCTTATTTAAACACTGATGAAAACAAAGTTTTGTTCATGTCAGTTACTCAGTTTGTAACCTATGGGATTTTATTCATAGGAATGATTATTTTGGTTATTCAAAACCATCGTAAAATTTTCGTCTCATTTAAAAAAATTGAACCATATGTGATTGGAATAGGTATCGGAGCGATAATTATATTGCTCAGTGGTTTATACAGTAATATTGTCTCTTCTTTTTACTCGTTTGATGTGAACGAGAACGAATCTCTCATTAGACAAATTACTGTTTCATACCCCCTATTTTCAATCCTCATTTTTGTGTTTGTCGGCCCTATTTGTGAAGAGTTAACATATCGTCTTGGATTATTTTCTCTTTCGGCTCGTTTAGGAAAATGGGCAGCCTATCTAATTACTATCTCTTTCTTTGCGCTTATCCACTTTGATTTTTTGGCAGGAAGCGCTGAGGGTTATATTATTGAACTTCTTAATCTACCTTCCTATTTGATTGCCGGCGCTCTTTTGTGTTTTGCTTATGATTATTTCGGTCTAGCCACTTCAGTAACTGCTCATATCGCGAATAATATGGTTGCCATTGCTTCAATTTTATTGCTAAATGAGATTAACTAAAGGTGTATAAAAAATGAAGAACGAACAAAAGTGGCTGATATTCTCAAACTTCTCATTGAAAATCATGGCTTTGTTATTCATGACTTGCGATCATATCGGTTTGCAACTTTTGTATTATTATTTGGACGAAAGTTCACCCTTTGTCTTAATTTTAAGAGGTCTCGGAAGACTAGCAATTCCTCTTTTTGCCTTCTTAATATATGAGGGAGTGATGCACACAAAAAGCTTCAAAAAATATGCTTTAAGACTTGGCATCATGGCTTTTCTTATCAGTGGGGCTTTTGCATTTTTGATTTATATTCCCAACCCGTTCATGTCTGAAGGACTCATTGAAGGTGGTAATATTTTTCTTGATTTATTGCTTGGAGCAGTCGGGGTATTTCTTTTAAAAAATGAGAATATAAAAATTAAACTACTTTCTTTACTTCCCGTTATTTATTCTATAGTATCTTTTGCAGTCACAACATACCAAATTAACAACGGTGTAATTGTTTATTGGTTTCCCTTTTATCTAAGAACGCAATATGGCTGGTTTGCGGTACTGATGATTATGGGCTTCTACCTCGCTAAAGTCTTAAAAGATTTATATCTCCGCTATACTGCTAAAAATATGGGTTTAGACTTCGAAGTTTTGATTTTGTCTCCTTATGACGTTAAAATCACTAATTTATTTAATATGCTGACTGTAGTCTTTTTTGCTATCACTGCCAATGTATTAACTTGGTTTTTCGAAACTCCGTTCTTACCTTATCAGTGGATATCACTTTTTTCTGGAGCACTTCTTTTGTGTTACAACGGCAAGCGCGGATATAATAAGAAGTGGTTTAAGTATGGGGCTTATCTATATTACCCCCTACATCTAGCCATTTTGGCAGTAATATTTTACTTACTGACCCTATAGGAGAAAATTATGATTAAACACATTGAAACAGCCCAAGAATTTGATTCTTTGTACAACAAAGGAAGAGTATTTGTGGATTTTTTTGCCACCTGGTGTGGACCATGTAAAATGCTTTCACCAGTCATTGAAGCTATTGATGCAAGTGGTAAGGTAAAAGATACTTTAATTTTAAAAGTTGATGTTGATTTACTTCCTAGAATTGCTTCTCAATTTGGCGTTCAATCAATTCCAACGTTGATTCTTTTTGAAGATGGCAAAATTGCTAAACATTCCCTTGGTTACATGAACCAAAATCAACTTCTCGAATTCTTGAAATAAAAGCAATTGTCAAATTCGCATGCCAGTTATATAATATAACTCGCTGCGAACTGCAGGTGTAGTTCAGTGGTAGAACACTAGCCTTCCAAGCTAGTTATGCGGGTCCGATTCCCGTCACCTGCTCCAGATGATTGTTAAGCGAGATTATGTTCTCGCTTTTTTTATGTAAAAGAGCACAAATGACGTTTGTTTTAAAATAAACAGGTAAAATACAAGTATATAACTAATTAATTAATATTTTATAAATATTTATTAGTGTATAGTTGTCTTAACGCTTCAAAGGAGGCTGACCATGAAAAATAAAAGCTCAATCGGAATTGTTATTGATTCCACCACCACACTAGATCCTCAAGTAATCAGAGAATATGACATCGAGGTCGTTTCTTTGAATATTCATACCCAAGCATTTAATAAAAGAGAAATTGACACATTAGATGAAGAGATCATCCCATTATTGGATGATGTGAAAAATCTCTCCACCTCCTCACCTTCCCCGAATGATTTTGCAGAAGCTTATGACCGCTTATTTAAAAAAGGTTATAAACACATTATTTGCCTTCCTCTTTCTCGAGAAATTTCTTCAACCTATCAATCAGCTTTGATTGGCAAAACATATGTCGACAAGGCCGAAGAAATTTTTGTTGGCGATACTTTAATTTGCAATTTCGGATTGGCTAATTTAATCGAAACATTATTGCCATTGTTCGAAAATAAAATGGCGACATTTAGCGATATCATTCAGGCCTTCAATAATCGAGTGCCCAATACAAGAATTCAATTCAGTGTTTTAAATTTGAAACACTTAGTAAACGGAGGAAGACTCTCCAAAATAGCTGGATTATTAGGCAGCATTTTACACATTAAACCAATTATTGATATGCGAGAAGGTAAATTAAAACTCTTTAAAAAGGAATTAAACATGGCCAAAGTATTAGGAACTTTTATGACTACAATTAAAGCATTATCAGAAAAGTTCACTCAATTATTTGTCAAAATTGTCGATCTCCAACAAAACGACCTAGCTGAGAAATTTATTAATCAGATCAAAACCGCCTTTCCAAAAATTGCCGTTTCTCGCGTTAGGACGGTCAGACCAGTCTTCTTTATTCATTTAGGCAATGACGGCTTAGGAATGAGTGTTGTCGCATATAATAATTAATATGAATTACGAAATAGTTTTAGCGACCAATAATTCACATAAATTGGAGGAGGTTCGTCAGATTCTTGCACCCCATGGTATCATCGTCTATGGTTTGAAAGATTTGAATATCCACCCAGAAGATATTGAAGAAAATGAAAATACCTATTTTGATAATGCTCTCATTAAGGCTTTAGCGGTGAAGAAATATACAAATTTGCCAATTATCAGCGATGATTCAGGTTTAGAAATCGAAGCGATGAATAATCAGCCTGGTTTGCATTCTGCCCGTTTTGCTCAGAAATACAATGGCCACCAGAACGCTATCAACGAAATATTAAAACAACTAGAAAATAAAGATAGAAAAGCGGTATTTATCTGTAGCATTGCTCTTCTAAATGTCGAAGATAAACCTCTTCGTTTTGAAGCTCGTATACCAGGAAAAATTGCCCTAGAACCTCATGGAAAATCTGGATTTGGTTATGATCCAATCTTTGTTGAAAATTCGACTCAATTGACTTATGGCGAAATGGATCAAGAATTAAAAAACAAACTTTCCCATCGAGGAAAAGCTCTTAATAAATTATTAACCTATTTAAGAATTAATCAGCTTATTAAACGATGACGTTTTACTAAGCGATACAAACTGAAGATATAGGCGAAAAGAAAGCCAGTCGCGCAAGTGAAGAGTAAACACGTAACTACTACGAGAATTTGATTAAAAGATGTCGATAGGAATGTAAGAGTGCAAATCAAACTGATAATACTCAAAACAAATAAAATAATCGTTGTTGGAAGAGAAACTTTTTTGAGGCGATAAAGAGGCAAAAAGTTTGGGAATACTTGGTCTTTGATCAATTTATTTTTTCGATTTGTTCTTTCGTGAAGCAATGCTTTTGGCCGATAACGAGCAATTTTTACAGTATTAATTTTATCGCTTCTTCCAAGGAGAAGATCCCCAGATTGAGAAGTGCCAACATAACCATATGCATATCCATCAGCAGTTATCCATTTCTTATTCATTTTCTCACTTTGAGAACTGATTGATTTTTCTAAAGAGGCGATGGCTAACTTGACATCCGGTTCATCATGACGAGCTTGTACGAAATGGTATTCTTTTAGAATGAAAGTTTTGAGTTTTTGAATATCACTCAAGTTTTTAAAATATAGTTTTATACAATCGACATCATAAAAATAATAATGAGTAATCAGTTTTTTTCGAAAGAGAACAAAATACTCATCAAGGGCATAACAAACGCGATGTAAAAATCCGAGATAGAGTTTTTCATTCGAAGTTTTCCGAAATATATCTTTTTCCTCGTTAAGCAATAAAACAACATTTTGAAAATGAGTTTTCCTTAAACTAGACATATAAATAAGAGCGAGCAACCTTCCAAATAAAGCACGAATATTATTCGGGTCTAATTCTAATACGTGAGCATACATGACGTAGGACTTATAGTAGTCAATGGCCGAGAATAGATTTTTATCAGCCTGATTAATTTGTTTAGCAATAAATGACTCAAAAGCAGCGATGGGAATAGACGGAATATATTGCGTCATGCAGCGTGGGCAAAAGCACACCTCAGCGTCAGAATTAACTTCAAAAATTCGATCCTTCTCATCACTCACATGACAATGAGCGCAGTATGCTTTCTTGAGAGCCATGCTTGATTTTAACACTTTTAAAAGACAATTCCTACTTTCTTGGGTGAATTACTGCTAAAATATGGACGTGAAATTTTCAATTAATCAATCCGATCTTAATAAAATTAATCATCTCCTAGAAATCAAAGATATTAATATTTCTATCGCCGAGATGCTCCAGTATTTTTTTAAAATTTCTGAAAACAACGAAATAGCCATCTCGGAAGAAGATTACTTAATTAAAATGTTAACTAAATGCGATGTTGATTTATCAAATGATGAAGACAACGATATTGTTCAAAAGCAAATTAAACCCTACTTAAAATGTTTAGATGAAAAAATCATCCAAAATGACCAATTTATTCATGCCCTGAAAATATCAGAAACATCTTTTGGTAATTACACTTTTAAGAAGGATATCTATAAACCTTACCAAGCTTTTTCATATGACGAGATTAGTGTCAATGAAGAAGACTATCGCGAAATCCAAAAAGTTGGTTATTTTACTTCATCTGTTGAATATTTAGCCCTAGCTCAAAATGATGAGGTTTGGATGTCTGTTATTCCTAATGAAATCAACACTCACATCACCCCAATTAGCCACGCTCATGGAGACGTCGTGACCTTTGGTTTAGGAATGGGGTATTTCGTTTTTCACGCCATTAAAAAGGATGATGTCAAATCGCTGACAATTATCGAAAAAGATAAAAAGATAATCAATTTTTTTAATCAATTCATCCTTCCTCAACTACCACAAAAAGATAAAATTAAAATTGTGTGCGCAGATGCCTATTCCTATATTAAAGACACTCATCATTTTGATTATGCTTATGTCGATTTATGGCATAACCCAAATGATGGATTGCCATTCTATATTGCTTTCAAAAACGCTGAGCGAAATTTCCCTAATTGCCACTTTGATTACTGGCTAGAAACATCAATTTTATCGCTTTATCGAAGATGTTTATTATCGGTCATTGAAGAGCAACTGGACGATACTCCTGAAAACGCATATTTAAAATCAAAAACCGGTGAAGATAAAATTATTAACGATTTGTATTTTAAAACAAAGAACACGGTCATTACTCGTTACCAACAAGTCCATGATCTGCTAAGCGAAGAATCCTTAAAAGAGTTGATTTGCAAGTAATTTACATAAAAATAACCCGTTTTTGCCGGCAATTTTCATTAATCATTGATATTTATAAATTATTGAGTAGTGAGCTCGTTTTCAATTCGATCAGTGATATCTTGTACTTTTTTATAAATGTCTTCGATGGGTTCGCCAATTAAGAATTTTCCTTCAAGGTATAATATTTTGCCATCAATCATCGTCATCTTAATATTGTCCTTAGAACCACTATAAACAATGTTGTTAACAATGTCGTTTAGAGGTTGCATATTAGGTTTTGATAAATCAATTTCGATGATATCTGCTTTCTTATCAATATCGAGTATATCGCAATCATCTAATCCCATAGCTTTTGCTCCGTTGACAGTCGCCATTTTTAAGACTTCATAGGCCGGCAAAGAGCGAGGGTCTTGAGTGCTTAATTTGCTAAGACTAAAAGCAAGTGTCATCTCTTTAAACATATCCAAACAATTATTGCTAGCGGGGCCATCAGTTCCAATACCAATGTTAATTCCAGCTTGCCGATATTTTTCTAGAGGAATAATACCACTAGCTAGTTTAGAATTGCTTCCTGGACAGGTAATGATACTGAGATTGTGTTTATTAAAAATTTCAATATCGTCATCGCTAAAATATATGCAATGATATCCGCCTCCGCCATAATCAAAAAATCCTTCTTTTTCGAAAAAAGCGACTGGGGACATTCCTCTTCGAATATAGCAGTCTTCCACCTCTCCCTTAGTCTCACAAATATGGACATAGAAAGGCGCTTTGGCGATGTGAATAGCTTTCTTTAGTGCTTCAATTTCGTCAAGTTGGGCAGTATATTCAGCATGCATTCCAAAGCAGTATCGAACGAGACTATCTTTATCGGCTTTGTAGTGATTTAAAAGATTAACTAAATCTTCAGCTTTTGTCTCGTGGTTAAATGTTCCAAGAAGTAAGATGCGCATGCCGATATCTTTCGCGGCTTGTCCAGACATTAATGGAAAGTAATACTGATCGAAGCACGCTGTTATTCCGCTAGTTAAATATTCAAGATAGGCAACCTTTGAAAGATGATATACATCGCTAGGGGTAAGCAATTTTTCTCGCGGAAAAACGACATTGAAAAGCCAATCGTGAAGAGAATGTCCATCAGTTTTACTTCTCAAGAATGTCATCGCACTGTGGCTATGAGCGTTCTTAAAGCCTGGCATTAATATATTTCCCTGACAATCATGAATGATGTCAAAGGGGCCATACTTATCGCTATGGGAGCCAATATAAATAATTATTTTATTTTCGATGACAACATCACCTTTAGTAAGCGGTTCGTCATTCATCTTTATGATACGGGCATTTTTAAGTAAAGTTTTCATGTCGCTATCATATCATGAAGAATAATTTTATGGGTAGTCAAAGGTAGCTGAGAACAAAACAAAAGACCAGCAATCTGGTCAATTATTAAGAAATTTTTATTTTGCGAAAAGGCTTAATTTTCTTTTTTTCGTTTAAAGAAGAAGAACCCACCAACAGCTGTAAGACCAACCATCGAAATAACAATAATAAGAATGGAGTTGTTTGTTTGGTTAGAAACTGAGGTAATATTTCTTGAACTATTAATTTGGAAAACACCACCGCTATAAGTTAATTCTTTGCCTTCATGTGTTGCCCAAGCTAGTAGTCTTTCTCTCGCTGTAGAAACGACATAATCACTTGATGTCCAGAAAGTATTTTTTTCTGTTTCAGACAAGGTGTTAAGTTTGTCAATGGCATCGCTTAATTTTGTTGTGCATTGGTTATCTGTATCTTCACACATAACATAATTAGCAACATTAACTGCGTTATCTTCCCCAGCTAGAGTGAAACTAATAGAGGAGATATTGCTATATAAAGTAGAAGTTCCAGTATATTCAATTTTGAAGAAGCGATAACCGCCATTGGCAATTTCGGACTCAGAATAAGTGACCCAGGTGCCTCCATCTTTGCTGATAGATAGGACACCATCTTGTCGATATCCAGATTTTTGAACAAATGAAACAGATGTCAAATCTCCACTGAAGGCTGTCGAATTATTGATAGAACCGGCAACTTTAGCGAATGAAAGACAAGACGAATAAATATAAGCGTTTGTAGTAACTGTGAAATCAAATCCACCAATTGTGACAGCAGTGTTGCTTGGAGTGCCACTGCTCTTTGAAACTGTTGATCCATTGAACTCAGCCGCGGCTAATGCGTTTGTTGAACCACTGACTGTTGAATATAAAATGCGCGATACATTAACGGAAAAATTATATGAGTTACCACCATATACAACGGAGAATTGCTTAGATGTATTTGAACCGCCGCTATTAGCATCAGCATAAGTGAATTGATACCCTTCGCTCGCGAAAGTGAAATTGGAGGTAGTGTTGGACGCACCGCTTTCATAAGTAAGGGTGACAGTAATATCACTCTTAGTAATGGTTTCGCCAGGATGATATGCCGTACTATTTGTGACACTGACACCAGTCAATGTATCAGCAACAACGGTAACATTAAATGTTGTTGTCATTGGACTAGATGAAGTCGATAGGGAGCCAGTGTATGTAACAGTAACGGTCTTTTGACCAGCTGTTGAACTGGTAAATCCACTTAGTGAATAATCACTACTATTCAAAAGGGAATCTGGATATGTCGTACTGTCGGTATACGATGCCGTAACACTAATTAAAGAGGTATTTAATGAACCATCAACATAGACACTTCCACCGGTATATGAGGCTGAAAGACCATCGATAATTTTTTCGCTTTGACCGGCTACCGAGACTGAGCAAGTGGCAGTGAAACTTCCATCGACAGTGGTGACAGTGATGGTAGCATTTCCT
>CAYFSI010000014.1:0-26537 GCA_964345825.1 uncultured Staphylococcaceae bacterium
TCGCCTTTTCCGTAGAAATTTTTCAATATTTTGACTTTGGAAAATCCGGACCCTTTGTACCACGAGATTAATTTTTTATTATTATGATCAGCTTCTAGAGAAAGACAATGAACTCCAGTTTCCTTTGCTTTCTCGATAATCTTTTCCAGTATGAATCGGCCAAGACCGAGCCTTCGATATTCTGGAAGGATGGAAATAGAATAAATCCGCCAAGTCTTTTTAAATTTAAATACAACCGCGCTTCCTACAGGAACGTCCTCATCATTTTCCAAAATTAAAACTGATTGGTGATGGCTGTTCATGCTGTGTCTTAAAGAGGAGGAGGAAGCTTGACGAGATACAGGAAAACATTTTTCTTCAAGATTTTTTAAAAACGATTCATCATTTTTTCCGCTCGACGAATTTTCGCCATGATTAATGAAACAACTTCTTTCTTATTTTCAATAAACTCTGCTAAGACCATTATACTTGCCATTTATTTCTTTGATACCCCCTTTGTGTTTTTCTTGAATAAAGTGGAATTAATAAGAATGGGTATCAAAAAAATTATTCTTTTGCAACGAGACTATAAAGCCAAGAAAATCTTGAATAAGTTGAAAAAATCGCCAGTCAATTTAATCTAGCGATAATGATTAGCTAATCATTTATTAATAATAATTATTTGTTATCACTGCCTATGCTTTTTTGCAAGATAGTCCATAACTGATTTTCTTGTAATGATACCAATAAAAATACCATTGTCATCTTCAACGGGAACGAAATTCTGATTAACAATTAAATCAATTAAATCATTCACATCTTTGTCAATGCGAATTGAACTATTTGAACGATGTGGCTTTATCTCTTTAATTGAGATTTTTTCGTACATTTCCAGAGAGAGATTCTTGCCTTTAATAAACCACAAAAAATCACTTGCGGATAACGTTTCTATATAATGCCCGTCTTTATCGATAACTGGAATTGATGAATAACGATGATGTTCCATCTTCTCAAGAGCCTGCCTAACCGAAAAAGTATCTTGTAGGAATTCTACATTGTTTTTAGGGGTTAAAAAGAACAGCACGTTCATAAATAAATTATATCACTTTTTTTGTGAGTACTATCAATATCTAATATCGCTTGTATTTTTAAAACAACATTCGCAGCACGCTCGTATTCTTTTTATTTAACAATAGCTTTATAATTGTATTGGTTTCAAATGATAAACCAAACAAGAGGAAACAACTAAAAAAGAGACAAAACAATGGGCAAGTGTAATGTATATATGGCAAAATACCCCTTTCCTTATGATGAGGATATTTTTTGCCCCTTGAGAAGAGAAGAAATCGAAAAATGTCGCAATTCTAATATAAAAGAACAGAAATTTTATGTTTGGAAACTTCTTGAATATGCATCGTTCGATACTTTTGGTTTAGAAAAAAGCAAACTTTATTTTCAAAAAAAGAAAAACGGAAAATGGGTTATTGACGGGTACTTTTTTTCCCTTTCTCATAGCGGAAATATCGTTGTGGCGGCGGTTAGCGATTCTCCTATTGGAGTTGATGTTCAAAAAATTAAAAAATTTGAAGATCCAAATAAATTTAAAGCGATTATATTATCGGAAAAAGAAAAAACGAAATATCTAAACATTAATAATGAGAAACTAATGAAGATTTGGTCTTTAAAGGAATGTGCTTTTAAAAAAAGCAATGATTCAACCTTTATCCCAAGTCGTTATGAAATAGATAATCTTGTTCATTGTGATTCTTTTAGACTAGAAATACAAAAAGAAAAATATATACTTTCCATATTGTGTGATAACCTACATAATGCTAATTTCTATTCTTTATTTGATGATTTCAAATTACGTGAAATGGAAAAATCATCATCAACATCTACCATGCGCTTGAACAACGAAAACCGAGCTATTTAATATCTTCTAATTTTGGCAATGAAACGATAGCCCCTTTTCGAGTAACCGTAAAAGCGCTGCAGCGATTAGCGAACTCCATCGCATCTTTGATACTTTTATCCTGACTTAAAGCGGTGACAAATGCGCCAAGAAAAGTATCTCCGGCGGCTGTAGTGTCTACTGCGTTAACCTTAATAGAATCAATTTTTATTTGAGTTTCTCTATTGACCAAAAGGGACCCGTTTTTGCCAAGAGTGACAATAAGATTCTTTAGACCCTTTTTCAAAAGTAACCTAGCCATTTCCTGATAATCCGAACTTTGTTTTCCAACAAAACCAGCAAGTTCGTGTTCGTTAGGAACAAAATAGTCTACAAAAGGGAAAATATCATCGGGCAATTCATGAAAGGGAGCGGGATTAAGAATTGTGGTAAGGCCCATTTCCTTTGCTTTTTTTAAAGCAAAACATACCGTATCAATAGGATTTTCTAATTGAATGAGAAGAAACTTTGCATCCCTTTCCTTGTTCAAAATGAACTCGACATCATCTTTTGTCATGTCCATGTTCGCACCCGGAACGATGATAATTCGGTTTTCTTTTGTAAAGGTATCGAGAGTAATGCTGGCTATGCCAGTTTGTTCGCAAGATCTTTTTAGAATTCCTTTAATACCTATCGATTTGAGAAAGGAAAAAATATAATCTCCGTTTTGGTCTTTTCCGATAGAACCAAAAAATGTTACATCTCCGCCAAGAAAAGAAGCAGCACAAGCTTGATTAGCCCCTTTACCTCCAACATTAGATAAGAAAGATTCTCCAAAAACAGTTGTTCCTGGGCCTGGAAGGACTTTGGTATATGTCACATTATCAATGCTTACGCTGCCGATAACTAAAATCTTACTCATGTGATTTACTCCTTAAACAACTAAAAATGAGGTTCCAAAATTTCTTTACATCAATATCCATCCCCACTAGGCAATTTTTTGGGGCGTGTAAAAAATCAAACACGTCGCAGTTTGTTCTGCCGTGACTAGTTCCATGAGATATATCAATTTCGACATTCATATTTTGAAAACTTACCAAAGACTCATCGATTAAGCAAGCGATGGTCACTGGGTCGTGGAGTGGGGCGCCAATGATGTGAAAAGTTTTTCTTTGATTATCTAAGTAGACACGCATCAATTTGGCGAAGAAAGTTGACTTCTTATTTCCAATCAAAGATGCCTTGTTAATGATTTCATCTGTAACCAAAACCTTTCGAGTAATATTTAAGCCAATCATCTTGATAGGGACTCCTGAATGTAATGTAATATGAGCGGCTTCAGCATCGACTAAAATATTAAATTCAGCGGCTGGAGTAACGTTGCCATTATCAATTGAGCCGCCCATGAAAATAATCTCTTTAATATGATGAACAATTTCAGGATTGAATCTTAATGCTAACCCGAGATTCGTCATTGGTCCTGTTGTTACGACAGTGACATCTTCGTTTTTTAATAGCAAATCGGCAATTAGACTAGCTCCATTTCTTGAATCAAATTTTTGCTCATAATTTGGAAAATCAACGCCGTCTAAACCGCTTTCACCATGAATTTCTTCACATATTTTTGGATCAGTCACTAAAGGACGTGCAGAACCAACCGCAATTGGAACATTAATGTCAAAATAGCGACAGATATTTAAGGCGTTTCTGGATGTTTTTTCAATTGTTTGGTTTCCAGAAGAAACCGAGATTCCAAGCAACTCAATTTTTGAAGAGCAAGCCGCCAAGATTAGTGCCACAGCATCATCATGGCCGGGATCACAATCAATAATTATTTTTTTCTTTCCCATTTTTATAACCTCATCATATCGATTACCACATCAATCATTTTTTCAAATTCTTGAATCACAAGATATTCATATCGTCCGTGGTGGTTGTAACTTCCTGTACCTAAATTAGGAGTCACTAATCCCATTTTGGAGAATGTTGCTCCATCGGTTCCTCCTCTTATTTTTGTGCTTCTTGGAGTAATTCCATTTTTTACCAAAGCCTTTTTGGCAAGCTCAACTGGACGAGGATCTTTTTCAACATATGGCTTCATATTTTCGTATTGTCTTTTAATTTCAACATTAATAGAAATCTTTGGGAATTTTTTCTTGAGATCACTTGCTATTTTATTAACCAATAAAATTCTTTGCTGCAATTTTATCTCGTCAAAATCTCTTAAAATCATATCTAGTTCAGCTGATTCGCTCGAGCCATTTAGACTGTTAATGTGCCAATAACCTTCATTTTCATTAGCATCATAAGGAGTTTCTTTTGGAGGTAAGGCGGAAATGAACTCATTTAAGACCAATATTGCATTAATTAAATTGTTCTTTCCCTCTCCGGGATGAACCGCTACTCCTCGAACGAATATTTTTGCTGCCGCAGCATTAAAATTCTCATAATCAATGCAATCAATTTGACTTCCATCAATAGTCACAGCGTAATCAGCGTTCATTTTCTTTAAATCAAAATGTGCAGATCCTAAGCCAATCTCTTCATCTGGTGTGAAGGCAACTGAAATATTCTTATGTTTTATTGAAGGATTTTTATGAAAATACTCTAGAGCTGACATGATAATGGCAATCCCTGCTTTGTCATCGGCTCCAAGCAAAGACTCTCCGTTCGTAACAACCAAATCTTGTCCAATATGTTTTAAGAGATCAGGAAATTGTTTGGCGGATAAAACATATTTGTCGTTTAGTAGAATGTCTTTTCCATCATACTTTTCAATGACTCTTGGCTGACAATTCTCGTCAGTCACCTCTAAAGCGGTATCAACGTGAGAATTGAAACCAACCCTATCTCCTTCGCCAGATAGGTGGGCGTAAACAACACCAAATTCATCCATATAAGCATCAATAAGTCCCAATTCCTTTAATTCCTTTACGAGTAAAGAAGAAAGATTTTTTTGTTTCTCGCTAGAAGGAATAGTAATGCTTGATTCGTCAGCTTGTGTGTCAATTTGGGCATATCTTATAAATCGTTGAATATTTTGCATAAAAACCTCGTAAATAAATACTATCATAATTAGAAAGGATTTCTTTAAAGAAATTCCTGTTTGTTAAATGAAGCAAATGACATATAATAATTGCGTTATGAACCAACAAATTGAAATTAAACGTAAAATCTTTGAGGTTATTGAACCTCTGGGCGAGCGGAGCAAAAAAGTTACTCGGAAAAACAGAACCTTTTTCCTCAAGGATTTTGGGGAAGATATTAATGCTTATGAGAGATATGTTAATTCTGCTCATAAATTATCTGTTTCTGGAATACTTTCACCAAAGATTTATTGTCACGATAAGAAAACTCATATCGTTGTCGAAGAATTTATTCCTGGACCAACAGTTCTTGATGTTCTTTTAGAGAATGATCTACCCGATGAATATTTTTCAGCTATTTTTATCGAAAATTGGTATATGAAAAGCGCCAAAATTCTTTTAAGTTTTGATCCAAAGAATTATAAATTCTACGAAAATAAACTTTTTTATTTACCTCAAATTTACGAAAACTATGATGAGAAAAAAACCTTCGAAAAAGTTGGCATTTGGTATTGGTTTTATTGTCGAGAATTCACAAAATACTTAGATATTAATGGAATAGCAATTGACCAAAAAAGAGCGGATTTAGAGCAGTCATATATCAATAAAAAAATTGCTTTGACAGTTGTAAAACACTACCGTTAATTTTATGAAAAATTACATCGTCTTTTCGTTATCTCAAAACAAGAAACTAGCACGAGAACTTGCGACTAAACTTGACGCTAAGTTCGGACGTATTTCTATTACTCGTTTTGCCGACGGAGAAGTATTGGTAAAAACGCTTTCCAACGTTAAAGGAAAAGATGCTATTGTCATTGAATCAACATACAAGAATGCACACGAACGGATTTTTGAGTTACTTTTGTTGTTAGATTCTATTAATCGTTCAGGCGCCAAATCCATTCAATTATTTATTCCCTATTTTGGATATTCTCGGCAAGAAAGAGTCAGCTGGACCAACGAGCCAGTTAGCTGTGAAGTTGTCAGCAAAATCATCGAAACAGCCAAATATGATTCGCTCACTACCTTTGATTTGCATCATCCCGTTATTGAAAGTTTCTTTAAAAGATCAATCGAAAGTGTAAGCACAAGCGATATCTTCATCGAATATTATCTAAACTACATGAAAGACAATCATATAATGAAAAAAGATGTCATTATTGTTTCTCCTGATCATGGAGCTAACCACCGTGCTGATGCATTGGTTGGAACAATAGGAGAAGCAAAAGTCATTCTTGATAAAGTGAGGCCAAAGGCAAATGTAGCTGAGCATCTTGTTGTTGATGACAAGTTAGTAAAAGATAAGGTTTGCATTATCATAGACGACATAATTGATACTGGTGGAACTATTATCTCCGCTACAAACCTTTTATACCAACATGGAGCAAAAAAAGTATTAATTGGAGCAAGTCATGCAGTGTTTTCCAACCTTAATATTAAAAAATTTAAACAAGCTAATATAGTCGACATTGCGGTGACCAATACTATTGAGCAGAAGCTAAACAAGGACATTAAGGTTCTTGATATATGCCCTCTCATTTTACAACTCATCAAATAATCAAAGAGTGTTGTCCTTGCCTAACCACTCATAAAAACAAGGAGGAAGAATTTTGAAACTTTCAATAAGAGATATAGCCAGTAATGGAATCATTGCCGCATCGTATGCAGCATTGACATTAATAACCTACCAAATTTCATATGGGCCGATTCAATTTCGCATTGCTGAGATGATGGTTTTGCTTTGTTTCTTTCGCAAAGATTATGTCATTGGTCTTACGATTGGATGTCTCATAGCTAATGCTTTTTCATCGGTTTCGATTTTTGATGTCATTTTTGGGACCCTTGCAACTTTAATTTCTTGTCTACTCATAACGTATTCAAAAATACTTCTTCTTTCTCTCGTTTACCCAATCGTTGCAAATGGTTTGATTGTGGGTTTATTGCTTTACTTCTTTGTTGATTCGTCCACCTCCTTTTGGTTTTATGCTGGAACTGTTGCTCTTGGAGAATTAGCAGTGATGATTGTTGGTTATATATTATTTATGTTTCTTCGAAAGCAGGATACCTTTCTAAAACTTATTAGAGCGAATCAGAATCTTGATTTTAAACTATGATAATGTTTAAATAGGGTGGCAAATGAAAGACTTCTATTTAGAAATATTGCACATTGATAAACAAACTGGAGCGAGGTATGGAATTTTGCACACTCCTCATGGAAATGTTGAAGTTCCGATGTTTATGCCGGTTGGCACTCTTGCTACTGTTAAAACACTTTCTCCAGAAGAATTAAAAGAAATTGGATCTGGTGTTATTCTTGCTAATACCTATCACCTATCAATTAGACCTGGCGCCGATATTGTTCAAAAGGCCGGTGGCCTTCATAAATTTATGAACTTCGATGGTCCCATTTTGACAGACTCGGGGGGATTTCAGGTTTTTTCACTTGCTGAGCAAAGAAAAATTACCGATGAAGGAGTTCACTTCCGAAGTCATTTAAATGGCGATAAATTGTTTTTTTCGCCTGAAATCGCTATTGAGATACAAGAGAAGCTCGGGGCTGACATAATAATGTCGTTTGATGAGTGCATCCCTTGGAATGTTAGCTATGACTATGTAAAAAAATCCACTGAAAGAACTCTTCTTTGGGCAAAAAGAGGACTCGATGCCCACAAAAGAGGCGATCAAGCTTTATTCGGCATTGTCCAAGGCAGTGATTATCCTGATTTAAGAAAAATGTGTGCTGAGACTCTTGCGAAAATGGACTTTCCCGGATATTCAATCGGCGGAACATCTATTGGAGAACCAAAAGAAAAATGTTTTGAGATGATTGATTACTCAGTTAAATATTTACCAGAGGATAAACCCCGTTATTTGATGGGGGTTGGTTCAATTGACTACTTGCTCGGGGGAATTGCCCGTGGTATTGATATGTTCGATTGTGTTTTGCCCACACGACTTGCTCGACATGGTGCTTTGATGACTTCTCAAGGAAGAGTTAATATCAAAAATGAAAAATATAAAGAAGATTTCACTGCTCTTGACCCACAATGTGATTGTTATTGTTGCAAAAATTATACAAAAGCTTATTTACGACACCTTTACGTTTGCGATGAGACTTTTGGAAAACGATTGCTTTCAATTCATAATTTAAGATTTTTAATTCACCTAATGGAAGGTGCCAGACAAGCAATTAAAGAAGATCGATTCGGAGATTTCATGAAGGCAAATCTCGCTGCTTTTGGCGATGAAAGAGGCTTTTAATGGAAATTAATCTTTTTGACTTCCCTCTTCCTGAGGAACTCATTGCTCAAAAGCCAGCTGATAAACGTGATCATTCTCGTCTACTTGCCATTAATTATGGAGAGAAGACATTAAGAGACGAATACTTTTACGACATTATCAAATACTTCGTCAAAGGAGATATTTTGGTTAGAAACAATACCAAAGTAATTCCTGCTCGCTTATTAGGAATCAAAGAAAAAACCGGAGCGCATTGTGAGCTTTTGCTTCTGAAACAAATTATCAATGATGATTGGGAATGCTTATGCAGACCAGCTAAATCACTTAAAATTGGCTCTCGAGTCATCTTCGGGAATGGCGAATTAATTGCTGAATGCATCGAAGAAAGAGACGAAGGCTTAAGAATATTTAGGTTTATATATCAGGGGATATTTTTGGAAGTATTGGATAAATTAGGAAAAATGCCACTTCCTCCGTATATCAAAGAACAAATAACCACGAATGATCGCTATCAAACCGTTTATGCAAAATTAGAGGGAAGTGCCGCCGCTCCAACCGCTGGATTTCATTTTACTGATGAAATCTTTGAAGAGTTGAAAAAAATGGGCGTTCAAATTGTTGACATTACTCTCCATATTGGATTGGGAACCTTCAGACCTGTTCAAGTTACGGATACCAAAGATCACTTAATGCATAGTGAGCTCTATGAGATTAGTGAACCATCTGCCAAAGTATTAAACGAAGCAAAAGATAACAAAAAGCGGATTATCGCCGTTGGAACAACTACCGTAAGAACACTAGAATCTAATTATTCTAAGTATGGTTTTTTTAAACCTACAAGAGAATCAACAGATATATTCATTCAACCAGGTTATAAATTCAAAGTTGTTGATGCTTTAGTCACAAATTTTCATCTCCCTAAGTCTACTTTATTAATGCTAGTGTCCGCTTTTATGGATCGTGATTTTACGCTCCTTGCTTATCAACATGCTGTCGAAAAAAAATATCGTTTCTTTTCTTTTGGAGATGCAATGTTCATTTATGGCAAATAGGAAAAATTATCAGAATATTTTACGAAATACAATTGATTTGATTGATATTAATAACAAACCAACTCTTTTGTTACATGCTTGTTGTGGACCTTGCTTTACCATACCATTCGAAGAGCTGGCTCCTTTTTTTAAAATTTCTGTAATGTATAACAACTCGAACATCTACCCAGAAGAAGAATACCAGCGTCGACTCCAAGAACTGAAGGACTATATCGGTAATGTTTGTCCAGAAGTGATGTTGATTGAGGAACCTTATGACAACACAACCTACATGAAGGATTTATTAAAGTATGGATATATGGCGGAGGGGCACGAGAGATGTCGCTCCTGCTTTAAGAAAAGATTGTCGGCTGGATTCGATTATGCTGAGTCCAAAGGTTATGATTTTTACGGAACTGTTATGACCATATCTCGATACAAAAACGCTGAAGATATTAATCAAATTGGTGAGGACTTGCAGAGAAGTCATCAGCACACCAAATGGCTTTATGCAGACTTCAAAAAGGACAACGGATACGAAAAATCATTATTAATTGTCAAAGAACAAGAGATGTATATGCAAGAGTATTGTGGTTGCATTTTTTCGTATCAAAATTACTTAAATCGCAAAAATAAAAAACAATAGATAATTTCAAAAATATGAACTTAAAAATCGGTTTTTTTGTCAAAATAGGGGCATTTTTTAAACTTTCATAATCAGCTATCGGCTCATCGACAAGTTCCAAAAAGAATCGATCATTAATTTATTAAAAGATATTGACACGCTCATGTGTATAGGAGTATATTCTTTACGTTGACTGTTCGCGTTGATGTGCGAGGTTGCTGATACACTGACAGGCGTTGTCATGAAACGGGTATCAGGTAATTCGTACAGAGGGAACATAAGTCAAAGCCTGAAAATGATATAGGAGGAAATTTCATGGCAAAAGTTACCAAGATTCGGGTTCGCTTAAAAGCTTATGATCATGCCAATCTCGATTTGAGTGCTGGCAAGATTGTTGATGCGGCGAAAAAAACTGGGGCGACCGTTTTAGGTCCCATTCCGCTACCGACGGAAAAGCAAGTCTATACGATTTTAAGAGCTGTTCACAAGTACAAAGATTCTCGTGAGCAATTCGAAATCCGCACACACAAACGTATTATCGATATTACCAATCCCAAGAAAGAAACAATCGACGCTCTTAAGAATCTCGATTTACCATCTGGAGTTGATATCGAAATCAAACTATAAGGAGGTAAGACATAATGAAAGCAATATTAGGCCGAAAAATGGGTATGACTGAAGTCTTCGCTGAAGATGGAACAATGTATCCCGTTACTGTCGTCGAAGTCTTACCAAACATTGTCACCGATGTTAAAACATTAGAAAAACATGGATACGTGGCAGTGCAAGTTGGCTATGAAGAATTAAAAGCTTCTCGTGCTAACAAATGCGAAGTTGGAGTCGCTAAAAAAGCCAACACCGTCCCACACCAAGTTCACGCTGAATTAAGAGGAGATGAAATGACTGGTTACCAATTGGGTGATGCCATTACAGCCGATTTATTCAAAAAAGGTGATGTCGTTGATGTTGTTGGAACAGGAAAAGGACACGGCTTCTCTGGTGTTATCAAACGTTGGAATCAAAAGATTGGTCCAAAAGGTCATGGATCTGGTTACCATCGTGGACAAGGATCATTCGCAAACAATGGTCGTTATAACCACGGTGTTATGCCTGGCAAGCACATGTCAGGACACTACGGAAATGAGTCAGTCACTTTGTTGAATCTCTATGTCGTAGATGTCAACACCGAAAAGAACTACATCCTCATTAAGGGTGGAATTCCAGGAACTAAAAAAGCAATTGTGACTATTAGAAGCGCAATTAAGGATGTCAAAAATCCAAAAGTAATCAAAAATTTGCTCGTTCGCAAAGCCTCTGGCGTTGCAGAAGTTATCTCAGAAGTAGCTCCTGCTGAAGAAGTTGCCGTTGCCGAAACAGCAAAAGTTGAATAGGAACGGAAGGAGAACTAGAACATGGCAGAAAAGAAATCAGTTAGCGTCAAAGTCTACGATATGACTGGCGCAGAAGTTTCCAAACTTGCATTAGATGCTAGCGTCTTCGGAATCGAACCACACCAACAAGCGATGTTCGACGCCGTTCAAGTCGATCAAGCGAACTCCCGTCAAGCAACTGCAAAGACAAAAGTTCGCCACGAAGTCAGTGGTGGTGGCAAAAAACCATGGAGACAAAAAGGAACCGGACGTGCTCGTACTGGTTCGAGCCGCTCCCCAATCTGGGTTGGAGGCGGAACGGTCTTTGGACCAGTGGGAAATCAAAACTACAAGATTTCTCAAAACAAGAAAGAACACAACTTAGCCTTAAAGAGCGCCTTAACATTAAAAGTTAAAGATGGTCTCAAGGTTATTGATAGTATCAAATTCGAAGAAGGAAAAACAAAAGCATTTGTCTCCTTCCTTGAAGCCCTAAAGGCTGATTCTAAAACCCTCGTTGTCGTCAAAGCAATTGATATGGATATCTTCAAAGCTTCCCGCAATGTTGGTTACGCAAGAGTTGTGACTGCCGACAATGTGAGTGTTACCGATTTACTCAATGTTAATCACGTAATCATGAGCAAAGAAGCAGTGAAAGAAGTAGAGGAGGCATTAAAGTAATATGGCAGCCAAAAAGAAAGCTGAAGTAAAAACTTCCGCAAACTTCAAAAAAGCGACTGATAAAGACTTCCACGTCATTCTCAAACCTGTAATTACAGAAAAGAGTATGGCCCTCATGCAAAATGAGAACAAAGTCACAGTCAAAGTCCTCGCCTCGGCAAACAAGATCGACATCAAATTAGCTTTCCAAAGATTATTCAAAGTGAAAGTCGTTGATGTTAAAGTCAGCAATGTTCGTAGCAAGGATACAACCAGAGGAACCCGTTATGCTGGTTCGATCTCTGGATATAAGAAGGCCGTGGTTTCAATTGCAGAAGGCGAAGCCATCGACCTCTTCAAGGAATAACCTAATGGTTAATTCCAAATTATAGGAGGAAGACAAATGTCTATCAGAACTTACAAGCCTACGACAGCAAGCCGTAGAAACATGACAAACTCGACATTTGGTGAAATCACAACAAACACTCCTGAGAAAAGTCTATTAGTATCATTATCCAAGTCAGGCGGACGTAATAACCAAGGTGTTATCACCTGCCGCCACATTGGTGGAGGTCACAAACGCAAATATCGTTTAGTTGACTTCAAACGTAATAAAGACAACATCCCAGCAACTGTGAAAACCATCGAGTATGATCCAAACCGCAACGCAAATATCTGTTTAATTACCTACATCGATGGTGAAAAACGATATATTCTCGCGCCGAAAGATATCAAAATCGGCTACAAAGTTTTATCTGGTGAAGTCGTTGATATCATGCCCGGAAATGCAATGTGCTTAAAGAACATTCCAGAAGGTACATTCGTTCACAACGTTGAACTCGAACCAGGTAGAGGTGGTCAGCTATGCCGCGCAGCCGGCACTGCCGCTCAAGTCCTTGGTACTGAAGGAAAATACGTAATGCTCCGTCTCGCTTCTGGCGAAATGAGAAAAGTCTTAGGGAACTGCCGTGCCACTGTTGGTACTGTCGGTAACGGAGACTGGAACCTCATTAATAAAGGAAAAGCGGGCAAGAATAGATGGTTAGGTATGAGACCAACCGTCCGAGGCTCAGCAATGAACCCAGTCGATCACCCACATGGTGGTGGTGAAGGCAAAGCTCCAGTTGGGCGCGATGCACCACGCACACCTTGGGGCAAACGCGCTCTTGGTGTGAAGACCAGAGATGCGAAAAAATCATCCGGCAAATTAATCGTTCGTCGCCGGAATGCTAAGTAAAGGAGGAAACTGATTATGGCAAGAAGTTTGAAAAAAGGTGCCTTCGTCGATGAATCATTGATGAAAAAGGTCGAAAGACTTAATGCTTCCCACAAAAAGGAAATTATTAAGACTTGGTCTCGTCGTTCAACAATTTATCCATCATTTGTCGGTCTCACCTTTGCTGTTTATAACGGAAAAGAACACATCACTGTCTATATCACTGAAGATATGGTCGGTCACAAATTAGGTGAATTTTCGCCAACCCGTAAGTTCACCGGTCACGGTAGCGGTGCGACTGATAAGTCTGCCGCGGCTAAATAGGAGGAATGAATATGGCAACAGAAAAGAAAGCCACTTCCAAGAAAGCAGTTGTTAAAGAAGCAGCCGCTCCCGTTGAAGAAGTTAAGGCCACTGAAGTAGTTGAAACTCCTAAAGCAAAGAAACCAGCGGTTAAGAAAACCAAGGCTGTGGTTAAAGAAGAGCCAAAGAAAGTTGAAAAGCCAAAGAAACCAACACCAACCGAGGCGCAAGCAATCTCTAAGAACGTTCGCGTCACTCCACGTAAAGTTCGCTTGGTAATCGACTTAGTCCGCGGAAAAGATGTCAAAGTTGCACTTGGTATCCTCGCTAACGTTAATCGCGCTGCTAGTGAACCAGTTATCAAAACCATCAAATCCGCTGCCGCTAATGCTACAAACAACTTCGGAATGGATGCAGATCGCTTATTCATCTCTGAAATTCACGCTGGCGATGGCTTGAGAATGAAACGCTTCTTACCGAGAGCAAAAGGTTCTGCTTCCGGCTTAGTAAAGAGAAGCTCCCACATCACTGTGGTAGTTAAAATGAGATAGGAGGAATTACAATGGGTCAAAAAGTTAGTCCAATAGGTATGCGAACTGGCATCAACAAGAATTGGAATTCTCGTTGGTACGCCGATGATCAAGAATACCATGTGTTCCTCAACCAAGATATTAAGATTCGTCAATATCTTGAAGCGAACCTAAAAGATGCGATGCTCTCCCATGTTGAAATCGAAAGAACCAAAACCGATAAAGGTTACAAAGTCGTTGTTATGATCTTTGTGGCTCGTCCCGGCGTGGTCATCGGTCAAGATGGAAAGAATATCAACAAAATTAAAGAAGATTTAAACAAATTAATCAGCGGTGGTGAAGTCCGTGTCGATGTCGTCGAAGTGAAGAACCCTGATCTCGATGCTCGCATCGTCGCTTGCTCCATTGCAAAGCAAATTGAAGAAAGAGCCTCGTTCAGAACTGCTCAAAAGAAAGCTATCCAAAGAGTTCGTAGAGCCGGCGCCAAAGGTTGCCGTACCTTGATCTCTGGCCGTTTAGCTGGTGCTGATATCGCCCGTAGCGAAGGATATAAAGAAGGAATCATCCCTCTACATACCTTACGTAGCGATATCGACTACGCTGTTGCTGAAGCCGCTACCACCTATGGCCGTTTAGGCATCAAAGTGTGGATCTGCCGCGGAGAAATTCGCCCTGAACTTCAAAAGAAATCTTCTGAAGGGAAAGGAGAATAGTCATGTTACAACCAAAAAGAGTTAAGTATCGTCGTCCACATATCGTTAGATATGAAGGAAAAGCGACTTCCTGTTTAACCGTTGCCTTTGGTGAATATGGTCTTGAAGCTCTAGAAGGTGCATGGGTTACCACTCGTCAAATCGAGTCAGCTCGTGTTGTCCTCGCTCGTTACACAAAACGTGGTGGACAAATCTGGATCAGAATTTTCCCACAGTTAGCAAAAACCAAGAAACCAGCCGAAGTCCGTATGGGTTCCGGTAAAGGAAGCCCAGAAGACTGGGTGGCCGTTGTTAAGGCCGGCACTGTCATGTTTGAAATGGCGGGATGTCCAGCCGAAGATATGAGAGAAGCACTACGCCTCGCTGCGTACAAACTCCCAATCAAATGTAAAGTTGTAAAGAAAGGTGAGGAATAATTTATGAAAATTAATGAAGTACGTGAATTAACTACGAGCGAATTAAACGACAAATTATACTCGCTCAAGGAACAACTCTTCGAACTCCGTCGCAAGAAAGCGGTTGGAGCTCTACCAAGAGGTGAGGATGTCATTGTCATTCGCAAAGATATCGCTCGCATCAACATGGTTCTCCGCGAAAGAGAACTACAAAGCAAATAAGGAGGAAATTGTCTATGGAAAGAGAAACCCAGGCAAGACGCACTATTCAAGGTGTGGTCGTCAGCGATAAGAATGACAAGACAATTGTCGTCCAAGTTGGCACCCATAGGAAACACCCAATCTATGGAAAACGCGTGAAATATAGTAAAAAATACTACGCTCACGATGAAAATAACGAAGCAAAAGTCGGCGATACCGTAACCATTATGGAAACCCGTCGTCTCAGTGCTACCAAACGTTTCCGTTTAGTAAGCATCGATAAAAAAGCTGAATTATCAATTAAACAAGCTGAAGCTGAATTGAAAGAAGAAATTCTCGAATCTCAACTTCCTGAAAAAGAACAACCAGTAGTGGAAGTCATCGAAGAAGTAAAATCTCAAGTCGAAGAAGTCAAGGCAGAAGAACCTGCTGAGAAACCTGCGGCGAAGAAAGTAGCAGCTAAGAAAGCTTCCCAAGAGAAAAAGGAGGAAGAATAAGTATGATTCAAAAGGAAACAAACCTCGTTGTTGCTGACAACAGTGGGGCTCGTTCAGTTCGTGCTTTAAACCTCTATGGTGGCAGCAACCGCAAAGTTAGTAGCTTAGGCGATGTCGTCCTTGCGGCTGTTAAAGATGCTATCCCAAATAGCAAAGTGAAAAAGGGTGATATCGTCAGATGCGTTATTGTCCGCACTAAAAAAGCTGTCAACCGTCGCGATGGTTCAACGATTGCTTTCGGTGATAACGCCGTTGTGATTGTTACTGAGGAAAACGTACCTGTGGGCACTCGTGTCTTCGGACCTGTCGCTCGCGAATTACGTGAAACTGGTGTGGAAGGATTCATGAAAATTGTCTCCCTCGCTACCGAAGTGTTATAGGAGGTTATCATTATGAATTTAGTGAAGGGCGATAAAGTTATCGTCATCGCCGGCCGCGATAAAGGCAAAACTGGCGTGATTCAAAAAGTCATTCCTGAGTCAAATCGTGTTGTCGTTGAGAATGTTAACGTTCGTAAAAAACACAAAAAACCAACACAAGCAAGTCCAGAAGGCAGTATCGTTGAAGTTTACGCTCCAATCGATGCTAGCAATGTGATGCTTGAAGATCCCAAGACCAAAAAACCAACTCGCGTTGGTCATAAAGAAGTCAAAGGAAAGAAAGTCCGTTTTGCTAAAAAGAGCGGACAAGTGCTATAAGGAGGTATTAGTTATGGCCGAAGAAGTAAAAATTGTCAAAAAGCCAGCTGCTAAGAAATCTCCTAGCGCTGCCCCAAAAGCAAAGGTGGCAAAAGAAGTTGCTCCTGTTGCCGAAGAAGTAAAAGTTGAAGTCGCTGAAGCTCCAAAAGCTAAGAAACCAACTGCTAATAAAGCAACTGCGGGCCACAAAGCTGCTAAAGTCGTTAATAGACTCAAAGCTCGCTATGAAAGCGAAGTTAAAAAATCTTTGCATGAAACATACAAATATTCCTCAGTGATGCAAATTCCAGGCTTAGAGAAAATCGTTATCAATATTGGTGTTGGTGATGCCACCCAAGATAGCAAACGATTAGAAGAAGCCGTCGCTGAATTAACTGCCATTACTGGTCAAAAGCCAGTCATTACCAAAGCGAAAAAATCCATTGCTACCTTCAAATTAAGAGAAGGACAGGAAATTGGTTGCAAAGTAACCTTAAGAGGTTTGAGAATGTGGGATTTCTTCGATAAGTTAATTTCCATCGCTCTCCCTCGCGTTCGTGACTTCCGTGGTGTTTCCCGCAATGCCTTTGATGGCCGCGGAAACTACACATTCGGAATTAAAGAACAATTAATCTTCCCCGAAATCGATTACGATAAAGTGGCGAAGGTTCGCGGTATGGACATCGTTGTTGTCACTACTGCAAAAACGGATAAAGAAGCATACTCATTATTAGAATTATTGGGCGTGCCATTCCATAGATAAGAGAGGAGAATAACATGGCAAAAACAAGTCAAAAAGTTCGTCAATCTAGACCTCAAAAATTTAAGGTTAGAGAATATACACGTTGTGAACGTTGTGGACGTCCTCACTCTGTCTATTCTAAATTCCATCTCTGCCGTATTTGCTTAAGAGAACTCGCCTACAAGGGCGAAATTCCCGGCATGAAAAAAGCATCTTGGTAAAAAGGAGGATATCGATTAATTATGATGACTGATCCAATCGCGGATATGCTCACAAGAATCCGCAATGCTAATCAATTACAATACGAAACTGTCAAAATGCCTTCTAGCAAGATGAAAGCTGAAATTGCCAAGATCTTAAAAGAAGAAGGTTTCATCGTTGAATACAAAGTCAAAGGTGAAGTAAAGAAGGAATTATCAATTACCTTAAAATACGCTGGTGATGGCACACGTGTTATCTCCGGAGTTAAAAAAATCTCAAAACCCGGCCTTCGCGTTGCTGTTGGTGCTGAAAAGTTACCACGCGTTCTCAAAGGTTTAGGTATCGCAATTATTTCCACTTCACAAGGAGTTATGACTGACGCAAAAGCTCGTACTCTTGGTATTGGTGGTGAAGTAATTGCTTACGTTTGGTAGGAGGAAGAAATATGTCACGTATTGGAAATAAACATATCGAAATCCCTGCTGGTGTCACCTACGAAATCAAACCAGGTGTCATGCACGTCAAAGGCCCAAAAGGTGAAGAAGACGTCCTCATCAATTCCGGCATCGAAGTGAAAGTTGATGGCAACATCATGTCCTTCGTCCGCTTGAACGAAGAGAAACAAACCAAACAAAATCACGGAACTACCCGCGCTAATGTTGCTAATGCTGTCCACGGAGTTACCAAAGGCTATGTCAAGGTTCTCGAGATGGTTGGTATTGGATTCAAAGCTCAATTAAAAGGCAAGGCTGTGGAACTCTGGGCTGGTTATAGTCACACAGTGGTCATTGAACCAGAACCAGGCGTCACTCTTAAGATTATTGATCCCACTCACGTTGAAGTTAGTGGTGTCAACAAAGCGGCGGTTGGCCAAACAGCTGCTCTCATTCGCGGAGTTCGCCCACCAGAGCCATATCTTGGCAAAGGTATTCGTTACAAAGGTGAGTTCGTTGCTACCAAAGAAGGCAAACGAACCACTGCCAAAGCTTAATAGAAAGGTAGGAAGTAATTATGGTAAAAAAAGAACCAAAGAATGTCTCTCGTTTGAGACGTCATGCCCGCGTTAGAACCAAAATTTCTGGAACTGCGGACAAACCAAGATTATGTGTCTATCGTTCTAATAAGAATATTGAGGCACAACTCATCGACGATGTTAAAGGTGTCACCTTAGTAAGTTCCTCCACTGTCTCTTTAAAGAGTGAAAATGGCGGAAATGTCCTAGGAGCCAAACTCGTCGGAAAAGACATCGCTGAAAAAGCGATTGCTCTCAAAATTAAAACCATCGTCTTCGATCGATCCGGATATATCTATCATGGTCGTATCAAAGCGTTAGCTGAAGCCGCTCGTGAAGCTGGCTTAGTATTCTAAGGAGGAACTCAATAGTGGAAGAAGAAAAGAAAATCGTCGGTGTTGAAGCCGATGATGCCGAAGTCACTGCTGAAGCCCCAGTAAAAGCTAAATCAGATGCGGGTCAAGCTCCTCGCTCAAATGATCGTCGTGGTCCTCGTGGGGATCGTCGCGGTCCTCGCCCAGGACAAAGACGTGGTGAACGCCACAATGAACCAAAAGAATTCGATGATCGTGTTGTTTTCATCAACCGCGTCAGCAAAACCGTCAAAGGTGGACGCCGCATGAAATTCACCGCTCTCGTTGTCATTGGCGATCGCAAAGGTCGCTATGGATTTGCGGTTGGCAAAGCCGCCGAAGTTCCCGACGCAATTAAAAAAGCCAATGAAGCGGCAAAGAAAAACATCCACAAGTTACATCTTGTCAAGGGTGCGACTCTCTCCCACGAAGTGATCGGCAAATTTGGCGCATGCAATGTTTACTTGAAGCCAGCTCCAGAAGGTACTGGAATCATCGCTGGAGGACCGGTTCGTGCAATTCTTGAACTTGCCGGTGTCCAAAACGTGTGTTCAAAGGTCTATGGTAGTCGCGCCGCAATTAATATTATCCGTGCTACTAGCCAAGGCCTTGATAACCTCAAGAGCTACAAAGAGATGAAAATCTTACGTGGCAAAGAATAAATTATTGTCAAACAATAAAAGAAAATAGGAGGTGTACATATGAAATTGCATAATCTAAAAGCAACCGCAGGCTCTCGCCAAGAATCATACCGAAAAGGCCGTGGAATCGGATCCGGAAATGGTAAAACCGCCGGAAAAGGTCACAAAGGTCAAAACGCTCGTAGTGGCGGCGGAACTTCTCTTGGTTTTGAAGGTGGTCAATTACCACTCTTCAGACGCTTACCAAAACGTGGCTTTAAGAATGTAAATCATGTCAATTATGCCATCATCAGTGTTTCCGCTTTAGAGAAATTCGAAAACGGCACGGTGATTACTCCAGCATTATTAAAGGAAAATGGTCTGCTCAATAAAGAATACAACGGCTTAAAGGTTTTAGGCGGAGGAGAACTTACTAAGAGTCTCACTGTCCAAGCTCAAGCCTTCAGTAAATCTGCTGAAGCGGCTATCACTAAAGCTGGCGGCAAAATTGAGGTGATCTAACATGAAAAAAATTGGATCAATACTCAAGAATAAAGACATCATGAGCCGTATCTTATTTACGGTTCTGATTCTCTTCGTCTTCCGTATCGGCGCTTTAATCACTGTTCCAGGTGTTGACACCAGTAAAATTACCGAGGCTGTCACCACTAATAGCGCCCTTTCTCTAATGAACCTTCTTGGAGGAGGTACATTACAAACATTCTCAATCTTCGCGCTTGGTGTTTCTCCTTATATTACCGCGCAAATCATCATTCAATTATTATCGGCTGATGTTTTGCCCGCTTTAAGTGATTTACGCCGTCAAGGTCAACATGGCCGCAAGAAGATGGAAATGGCTAATCGTTATTTAACACTTATGTTAGGTGCGGTTCAAGCCTATGGCATTATTAAAACCATCGAGAATTCGACTGAGGTTTCCCTCATCAAATCCGCCCCTGGTTATGAATGGCTTCAATATCTATACATCATTATCGTGATGTTAGCGGGAGCGATGATCGTTATGTGGCTTGGTGATCAAATATCAATTAAAGGTATTGGTAACGGTATCTCGATGATCATCTTCGCCGGCATTGTCTCGTCTCTTCCAAGTCAAATCAGTAATGCTTTCACATTGTGGGTAATGGATTCAATGGGTGTCTCCGATTCCGCACAGATCGCAGGAACCTTCCAATTCATACTCTATATACTGAGCTTCTTGCTCATTGTTGCGTTCGTCGCTTTCATCGAGTTGTCGAAACGCAAAATTCCGGTTCAACACTCCGGAAAGGGTGGTGGTCAAACCCCATCGATGGCTCGAGCCAGTTTCTTGCCGATCAAGATTAACCCCGCCGGTGTCATTCCTGTCATCTTCGCGAGTTCAATCATGATGGCTCCAAGCGTTGTCAACGCCTTCTTAGGAGGCGACAGCAATGCGGAATGGCTCAACATCTTTAACAGCTCTTCAATGACCAACATGGGAAATGGGTTCTCAATGCCGTGGGGATTACTAATTTATGTAGCATTAACCATCGCCTTCACCTATTTCTATGCTAATGTGCAAATTAATCCACAACAGATGGCGGAGAATTTTCAGAAAAACGGTAGTTATATCCCTGGCATTCGCCCCGGACTTGAAACTGAACGTTACGTTCGAAAAGTTCTCAACCGTGTGACTTTTATCGGAGCGATTGCTCTAGCGGCGATTGCCTCTCTCCCCGCGATTTTGAGTTTGACAATCTTTAAAGATTATCCTTCTCTCGCTCTCGGCGGAACTGGCTTAATCATCGTCGTTGGTGTCGCTCTTGAACTCAACAGTCAAATCGATGGCTTACTCGCGGGTAAATCATTTGATGAGGTTGTGGCTAGTGGAGGACAATTCTAATGCTTAAGAACATCATTCTCATGGGCCCACCAGGGGCTGGCAAGGGAACCCTTGCTAAACAACTGAAAGTCGCTCATAGTCTCGTCCATATTTCGACGGGGGATATGTTCCGTGAGGCTATTAAAACCGGCACTCCATTAGGAAAACTCGCTCAATCCTTTATTGCAAAAGGTGATCTCGTTCCTGATGATGTCACAATTGGCATTGTCAAAGACAGGTTATCGCAAGAAGATTGCGCGAACGGATTTCTTCTCGATGGCTTTCCCCGCACTTTAGTGCAAGCTGAATCGCTGGATAGATTAGCCGTTGAAATCCACCGTCCAATCGATGTTGTCGTCAATCTCGATTGTGACGAAAAAGAACTCATCCGCCGCATCAGCGGTAGAAGAGTTTGCAAGAACTGTGGTACTCCCTATCACATCGATACCATGAAATCTAAAGTTGAAGGTATCTGCGATGTCTGTGGTGGACCACTCTTCCAAAGACCAGACGACAACGAAGAAGCGTTGAAAGTACGTCTTGGTCACTATATTCACGACACTAAACCATTGTTAGATTACTATGATGCCAAAGGCTTATTAGTTAACTTCAATTCCTTAGTGGGTAGTGAAGACTTATTCGATGAAGTAAGTTTATTTCTCAAGAGTAAATAAAATGATTATTGTCAAATCTCCCCGAGAAATCGCTTTGATGAAACGCGCTGGTGAAGTGTGTGGGCTCGTCTTTAAAACCTTAGAGAAAGAGATACGCGCTGGGATGTCCACATTGGACATTGACACCATCGTGGAAAAAGTCATTCGCGATTCTGATTGCATCCCCGCTGAAAAAGGCTATAACGGCTTTCCCAGTTCGGCTTGCGTCTCAGTCAACGAGACTCTCATTCACGGAATACCTTCTAGTAAGATTATTCTTCGTGAAGGAGATATAGTCTCCGTGGACATTGTGGCAACTTATCAAGGCTATTCCGCTGATGCGTGCCGTACCTTCGCGGTCGGCACCATCACCGAAAGAGCAGCTCGGCTCATGGAAGTCACTAAGCAATCATTCTTTGAAGCGGTGAAATTAATCGCTCCGGGAGTCCACTTAGGCGATATCTGTGAAGCGATACAGAAATACAACGAAAGTCATGGTTATAACGTCGTGCGCGACTATACCGGACACGGCATCGGCGCCCACATGCATGAAGATCCTGTCATTCCTAACTATGGTAAAGCTGGAACGGGCCCAATTCTACAAAAGGGCATGACTCTAGCCATCGAACCGATGGTGCTCGAAGGTCGTAAAGACACTCGTGTCCTCGGGGATGGATGGACCGTAAAAAGCAAAGATGGCAAACTGACCGCTCATTATGAGAACACAGTTATTGTCACGGATGAAGGATATGAAATTATTACCATGTACGAAGGAGAAAAATAACTTATGTCAAAAAAAGACGTCATCGAAGTACAGGCGGTCGTTTCCGAAGTCTTACCAAACGCGATGTTTAGAGTAAAACTTGAAAATGGCGTCGTGATTCTGGCCACCGTTTCTGGCAAAATCCGTATGCATTACATACGCATTCTTCCAGGCGATAGAGTTACGGTAGAAATCTCGCCTTATGATTTAACACGGGGCCGCATTACATTCCGGTTTAAATAAACCGTAGGAAAAAATTATTTAGGAGGAAAAACTTATGAAAGTCAGACCCTCAGTGAAACCGATCTGCCCAAAGTGCAAAGTTATTAGAAGAAATGGCAAAGTTATGGTCATTTGCTCTAATCCAAAGCACAAGCAGAGACAAGGTTAATAGGAGGAAATAGAATATGGCACGTATTGTTGGTGTTGATATTCCAAACGACAAGCCAGTCTGCATCTCCCTTACCTATATTTATGGTATTGGCAGACACACCGCTCAACTTATTTGCGACGGCGCAAAAGTTGCTGGTGGAACGAGAGTAAAAGATCTTACTGATGACCAATTAGCCGCTCTTCGTGGCGAAATTGCAAAATTCAAAACCGAAGGTGAACTTCGCCGTGAAGTAGCTCTTAATATTAAGCGTTTAACTGAAATTAACTGCTACCGTGGCGTTCGCCATAGAAAAGGTCTCCCTGTTCGTGGTCAAAGAACCAAAACTAACGCTCGTACCCGCAAGGGTCCGAGAAAGACCATCGCGAACAAGAAAACCGCCCCACAAGGCTAAAGAAAGGAGAATTAGAACACAATGGCTAAAAAAACAAGCACACGTAAAAAGAAAATTAAACGTACATTTACTAAAGGTGTCGCCCACATTCATTCTACTTTCAACAACACAATTGTCACGATCTGTGATGAACAAGGCAATGCTCTAGCATGGAGCAGCTCAGGCGCAATGGGTTTTAAGGGTGCTAAGAAATCCACTCCATTCGCCGCTATGCAAGCCGCTGAAGCAGCTGGCAAAGCCGCCTACGATCAAGGTATTAGACAAGTTGACGTCGACGTTAAAGGTCCCGGCCCAGGCCGTGAAGGAGCAATTCGCTCTCTCGCAGTCTCTGGATTGGTTGTTTTAAGTATCGTTGATACCACCCCAATTCCTCACAATGGTTGCCGCCCACCAAAGCGTCCTCGTGGTTAATTAGGAGGTATGACTATGAAAATCGCGAATCCTTTTGAAAGATTTGGTATCACCCAAGCCGACTATGATGGCACCGAGAATTACGGTCGCTTCATCATCGAACCACTTGAAGGTGGCTTTGGATTGACTCTTGGCAATGCTCTTCGTAGAGTTTTACTCTCCAGCTTACCAGGCGCTTCAATCTACGCCGTGGAAGTGGAAGGTGCACGTCATGAATTCACCGCTCTTGAAGGAGTGGAAGAAGATGTGACATCCATCATCCTCAATCTCAAAGACTTAGTCTTAAAGATTGCTTCCGAAGATAACGACAACAAACGTCTAGAGCTCGATGTTCAAGGTCCAGCCATCGTTAAAGCCAAAGACATTCACTGCCCAACGGGAGTGGAAATTATCAATCCTGATTTAGTGATTGCTAATCTCACCGATAGTGGACACTTAAAAATGGTCTTACATGCTCGTAATGGCCGTGGGTATGTCACGGGTGAACAAAATAAAACCATTCACCCATCCTTACCTTTAGGCGCTATCTCAACCGATAGTAACTATTCGCCAGTTCGTAAAGCAAACTACACTGTTGAAAAGACTCGTGTTGGACACGATTCTCGCTTCGATAAGTTAACTTTAGAAGTTTGGACTGATGGCTCTGTTCTTCCCCAAGAAGCAGTCGCCATGAGCGCTCTCATCCTCATTGATCACTTGCATAAGTTCGAGAATCTCGCTGAGATTACTCGCGATATCAACATCGAAAAAGATGAAGTTCAAGTCGAAGAAAACAAATACGAGAATATCACAATCGAAGAACTCGATTTATCCGTCCGTTCTTACAACTGCTTAAAGAGAGCCGGTATTGCTACCGTCCTTGAATTAACAGAGAAGAGCGAAGAAGATATGATGAAAGTCAAAAACCTCGGTAAGAAATCTCTCAAAGAAATTAAAGAGAAACTCGCCGGTATCGGTTTGGCCTTCAAAGACTTTGAGTAAGGAGGTTTTAGAAAATGCCAGCACAAGGTCGTAAAAACGTACATGGTAAAACCGGTGTTAGATTTAAAGCCGCTTATACCAAAAGTAAATATGAAAACATGCTCCGCAATGTCGTCACTGATTTAATCATTCATGGTCAAGTCAAAGTGACAGCCGCGGTGGCAAAAGACGTGGTTAGTGAAGCTGATCGTCTCGTCACTTTAACAAAAAAAGAAGATGTCATGAACGCCAAACGCCAAGCTGCTCGTTTTGTTCGCAATGTCAGTGTTGATGCTGAAGGCAAAGTTTCTGCTCTTGATCATCTATTCGCTGTCTTGGGTCCAAAATTTGCTACTCGCAATGGTGGATTCACTCATCAATTAAAATTAGGCAATCGCCGCGGTGATGATGCACCAATCGTGCTCGTCGCTTGGGTCGATTAATCCTAGTCTTCAATTCATATTCAAAGGCTATCCGATGGGTAGCCTTTTTTCTTTCTCTTTATAACTAAAAATATTTTTTCACACACCGATGATCTTTTTATTCGCCCTCAAAAAGTTTATATAGAAACGATTGTTGTGATTTCAATTATTCCTATTGTTACAACAATTCGTATCGTGATTAGTTGTATTGATTTTGCATAATGCTATCAAAGATAGAAAAGCATTAGCTCAATAATAATAGACCGAAGGCTCACGATGATGGGCAGTCTTCATTAATGCTTCTAAGTGGTGAATTATTTTTTAATGGTGAGAAGTAAATTGGACCAATTGAGTAGGAACGTTAATCCACCAATAATCGCGGCAGGAATAAAGAAGACTGAACTCATTGCGGAGTAGGAATAGAAAATTAGTAACACGATTGAACTAGCAATCATCCCGATTTGCATCCATTTTATCTTCTTAAGTTGGAAAAGAACTCCAAAGACAATTAATGTGAGCATTGCTAGAGCAAAAATGCTTCCCACAATGATGGATAAAGGGCCCGCTCCATTTGATGGAACCATCCAGTTAGCAATCAATGGCCAAGATATTGGATCCTCATGAGGAATATTTCTGCTTGCTAGTGGTAAGACGAGAAACGCCAATAACAAACCAATCCCCACCCAATTTAAGATAGTAAACAATTTTTTATTCATAAAACCTCCTATAATGAAACAACAGTACCATTTGAATTTCTTAATGTCCAACCATAATATAGGTATTGATTATCAATCCAATATTTCCAGTTGGGATAACTTGAGCCGTTTATATCTGCTCTTGCATAACTGTAATCGCTCCAGGTATTGACAATGTCCCAACTAGTATAAATCTTAATCCCAAAAATTGAAGCATAGACAGACCTTCCTTTTCCGGTTACCAATGCATAATGACCCTCTGAATCTGCCATATAATTACCGACAATTGGTGCATTTTCTAAGTTGTCAGAAATTCCATTTGAAACATCAACAAAGTCAATATAGTACCCATCTTGTAACCATGGGTTAATATTATCAACATCTAAAATCCATGTTCCAATTATTGGCTGATCGTGTAAATAATTCACACTGAAATATTGGGCAAGAGCATACGCTGAGGCAAAATTTTGTGTTAAATCCACTATATTGTTAATTTTATAGGTCAATAGTAAGTGAGCCAAAGCATAAGAGGCACACCCATAATCCAGTTCTTGAGTTGTGCACCAAGTAATTTTTCCCTTGAAGTCTGCCGTTGATGTGTCGGCATAGGTTCGATAGTCAGGATCCCAATCATCTAACAAAGAA